>NZ_JBFBBD010000069.1:0-37184 GCF_040689515.1 Streptomyces sp. NPDC051173 | reverse complement strand
CCCCCAACGGGCTGAAAAGAAAAGAACGGCGCACCCAGGGCCGTGAACGTACCCACCGGCGGAGGGGGTGGGGCCGGAGGGTGAGGTTCTGGAACGCGGTGCGTTGTCAGGGCACTCAATACGTATGGCGGTGCCATGCACCGCGTTCCAGGTCCTCAGCCCGGAGGCCACACCCCCGGCACCCACCACCCCAGCCCGGCCGGCGATTGAGGCCGCCCGCCGCAGGCGCAACGCACCCGCCCCCCGGAGGGGCTAGCGCACGCGCCCCGGCCCGCCCCGGTCTCGAATAAAAGGGCCGCACGCCATCCCCGTGAGCAGCGCTATCGGATGGCCCCAGCTGGCCAGGGGATCCGCGAATTCGATCAAGTCCTGCGCGCAGAGGAGGGCCGCGAACCCCAGCAGCGCCCACCCCACGGGCCGTCGGAGGAGGACGGACAAGGCCCCCACGGAGGCCATCACGCCGAAGCTGATGCCGTAGTCGAGCCGGTGCAGCGACGCCTCCGGCAGGCGGCCCGCAGCCACCGCCCCGGCGACGGGGAGCTCCGTGGCGAGGGTGGCCAGGACGTGGCCGAGGAGGAAGACCCCGGCCGTGCGGGCGGGGCCTATGCGGCGTTCGAGCGAGCTGAGGACGACGGCGAAGAACAGCCCGTAGAGCGAATAGAGGCCGCCCGCCACCCACAGGGCACTGGCGACGAGGACGACGAGGGGCTGGTCGGCGAGGTGGGCGGCGTCGGTGCTGGAGTCACGCAGGAGCTGGTTGACGGTCGCCTCGTCGCCCAGTTCGGCGAAGAGCGCGGTGCCGAGCAGCACGAGTCCGTAGACGAAGGTGAACGGCGTACCGGTGGGCGTCGGGAGGATCCGGCGCAGCCGGCCCGCCCACCGGAACCGGGAGCCGGCCGTCTCAGCGGTCTCGGCGGCCTCGGCCGCGACCGGCTCGCGTGGCGACGGCAGGCATACGGGCGGGGTCACGGCCGCCCCGGCGTCGGGCTCGGCCTCCGTCCCGGACGGAGGCCCGCCGCCAGGCGACATCGCGGGGTCAACCAGAGTCACTCGGCCAGGCCCCTTTCCGGCGGCTGCGCGATGGATCACGGGCGGCCCTGCCCCAGGCCTCACTCTCCGCCCTCACTGTGAACATTAAGGTCCCCAGTGGCCCGGCAAATCAACCTCTGGCCGTGACTCCCGTCACGACCCTCAACCGAAGATCCGTCCGCTGCGTCCGCCGGGCTCCCGACCTACGGAAGGCCCCGCCATGACCGATCAGGATGTCCGTCACGCGTCACCCGTCACCGTGGACCGCCGCGAGGGACCGCACGGCGAGGTCGCGCTGCGCCGGAGGGGCGAGGTCTACGAGATCATCGCCAACGGCTGCTTCCTGATGGACACCTCCGACGGCCGCTCGGAGCGCCTCCTGGTCGACGCGGCGCTGGCCGCCCTGCCCGCCGGGCGGCGGGATCCGGCGGTGCTGATCGGCGGCCTGGGCGTCGGCTTCTCGCTGGCGCGGGCGGCGGAGGAGCCGCGCTGGGGGCGGATCGCCGTGGTGGAGCGCGAGGCGGCCGTGATCGACTGGCACCGCGCCGGCCCGCTGGCCGCGTTCTCGGCACGGGCGCTGGCGGATCCCCGTACGGAGATCGTGCGGGAGGACCTCGTGCGGTACGTACGGACCGCCTCCGTCACCTACGACGCCCTGTGCCTGGACATCGACAACGGGCCCGGCTGGACCGTCACCGAGGACAACGGCGGGCTCTACTCCCCCGCCGGACTGCTGGCCTGCCACGACCGGCTGGCGCCCGGCGGCGTGCTCGCCGTGTGGTCGGCGCGGCCGTCGGAGGCGTTCGAAGAGGCGCTCCGGAATGCCGGGTTCGAAGGGGTAAGAACCGAAGAGATCACCGTTGCCCGGGGCGTACCGGACGTAGTCCACCTCGGGCTTCGTGCCGCGTAGCCGCGCCCAGCCACCTGCCCGTACTCTGCTTGCCACAGCCGCAGGACCGTGTGTGGGAAGCGGGCCACGGAAGACGCTAGGGGCGGGGCGCATGGAGCAGACACACATCGGCCCGAACGGTGCCGCAGCCTCCGCCGGGGCACAGCGCCGGGTGCTCGTCGTCGAGGACGACCGGACCATCGTCGACGCCATCGCGGCCCGGCTGCGGGCCGAGGGCTTCCAGGTGCGGACCGCGGGCGACGGCCCGGCGGCCGTGGACGCCGCCGAGGCGTGGCAGCCGGACCTGCTGGTCCTGGACGTGATGCTGCCGGGCTTCGACGGCCTGGAGGTGTGCCGCCGGGTGCAGGCGCAGCGGCCGGTGCCCGTGCTGATGCTCACCGCGCGCGACGACGAGACCGACATGCTGGTCGGCCTGGGCGTGGGCGCGGACGACTACATGACCAAGCCGTTCTCGATGCGGGAGCTGGCGGCGCGGGTGCACGTGCTGCTGCGGCGGGTGGAGCGGGCGGCGCTCGCCGCGCACACGCCGCGCACCGGCATCCTGCGCCTGGGCGAGCTGGAGATCGACCACGCGCAGCGCAGAGTGCGGGTGCGCGGCGCTGACGTGCACCTGACTCCGACCGAGTTCGACCTGCTGGTCTGCCTGGCGAACACCCCGCGCGCCGTCCTCTCCCGCGAGCAGCTGCTCGCGGAGGTGTGGGACTGGGCGGACGCCTCGGGGACGCGGACCGTGGACAGCCACATCAAGGCGCTCCGCCGGAAGATCGGCGCGGAGCGGATCCGTACGGTCCACGGGGTCGGCTACGCGCTGGAGACCCCGGCGGCATGAGCGGCGGGACGGGCGGCGGGCCGGAGCGGGCCGCCGGGGCGGGGGGTGCCGCCCGGGGCCGGGCGGAGCGCCCGCAGGACCGTCCCGTGCCGTCCGGGGGCCTGGGCGGCCGGGTCTGGGAGGCGCTGCGGCCCCTGGACCCCTACCGCTCGGTGAAGGCGGCGCTGGGCGCGCTGGTGATCGGGTCGGTGGTGATAACGACCTTCCTGGTCTTCGTGGCGCTCCACTCGGCGACCGAGCTCCGGGTGATCACCGTCTTCTCGATCATCGCCTCGCTGCTGATAACGCAGTTCGTGGCGCACGGGCTGACCGCGCCGCTGGACGAGATGACCGAGATCACCCGGGCGATGGCACAGGGTGACTACACCCGGCGGGTGGGCGCCGGACGGCGGGACGAGTTCGGGGACCTGGCCACGGCCTTCAACCGGATGGCGGCCGACCTGGAGGCGGTGGACACCCACCGCAAGGAGCTGGTCGCCAATGTCTCGCACGAGCTGCGCACCCCGATCGCGGGGCTGCGAGCGGTGCTGGAGAACGTGGTGGACGGGGTCTCGGCCGCCGATCCGGAGACCATGCGCACGGCGCTGCGCCAGACGGAGCGGCTGGGCCGGCTGGTGGAGCAGCTGCTGGACCTGTCGCGGCTGGACAACGGGGTCGTGCCGCTGCACGCCCGGCGCTTCGAGGTGTGGCCGTATCTGGCGGGGGTGCTGAAGGAGGCCGGGATGGCCAACGGCTCGGGCTCCTCGCCGCACGCCCGCAAGGACGTCCACCTGCACTTGGACGTGTCGCCGCCGGAGCTCACGGCGCACGCCGACGCGGAGCGGCTGCACCAGGTGGTGGCGAATCTGGTGGACAACGCCGTCAAGCACAGCCCCCCGCACGGCCGGGTGACGGTGCGGGCGCGCCGGGGCGAGGGCGCCCAGTCGCTGGACCTGGAGGTGCTGGACGAGGGGCCGGGCATCCCGGAGGCCGAGCGGCACCGTGTCTTCGAGCGCTTCAACCGGGGCGGCTCGGGCCAGCAGGGGCCGGGCAGCGACGGCGGTACGGGGCTGGGGCTGGCGATCGCGCGCTGGGCGGTGGATCTGCACGGGGGAAGCATCGGCGTGGCCGAATCCCCTCAGGGGTGCCGCATACAGGTCACCCTTCCGGGCGGGCCGCGCGATCAAGGTTGACGTAGGGTCGGTGGCGGAGGCACACATTCGAGGGAGTGTGGGGCACGCTCAAGCGAACCCTGAATCCCCCGGGACCTGCGGAACCCCGTGTGTTTCCCGCCAAGTCATGCCTCGAAACCCCTCGATGAATGTGACTTGCGCGACGACTGGCCCGGGTGGCCTGCATCATCGGTACAGACAGGCGTAGCCTTTATTTCCGCTGTCCATCACCTTGTGAAGCGGAAGAGGGCGGTTGCCGCCGTGTCGCCACAGTCCCCCAACACCTCGAGCGTCTCGACCGACCAGGACGGGCAGGGCAAGAGCCCTGCCGACGTCTTCGGTCCCAATGAGTGGCTCGTCGACGAGATCTACCAGCAGTACCTCCAGGACCCGAACTCGGTCGACCGAGCCTGGTGGGACTTCTTCGCCGACTACAAGCCGGGTCAGACGGCGGCCGCGCCGCCGCCGGGCCTGACCGGTAGTGCCCCGGCCGCCGCACCCGCGGCACCGGCCGCCCCGGCTCCGGCCGCGCCGGCTCCGGCCGCGCCGGCTCCCGCGAGCGCCCCCGCCGCGCAGCAGGCGGCTCCGGCCGCTGCTCCCGCGGCCGCGCCCGCGAAGCCCGCGGCCGCCGCCCCCGCCGTGGCGAAGCCCGCGGCCGCGGCGCCCGCCAAGGCCGCGGCCGCCCCCAAGGCCGCCGCGCCGGCCGAGCCCGCCAAGGGCCCGGAGTACGTCCCGCTGCGCGGCCCCGCCGCCGCGGTGGTGAAGAACATGAACGCCTCGCTGGAGCTGCCGACGGCCACGTCCGTCCGCGCGGTCCCGGTGAAGCTGCTGTTCGACAACCGCATCGTCATCAACAACCACCTGAAGCGCGCCCGCGGCGGCAAGGTCTCCTTCACGCACCTCATCGGCTTCGCCATGGTGCAGGCGCTGAAGCTGATGCCGTCGATGAACCACTCCTTCGCGGAGAAGGACGGCAAGCCGACCCTCGTCAAGCCCGAGCACGTCAACCTCGGCCTGGCGATCGACCTGGTGAAGCCGAACGGCGACCGCCAGCTCGTGGTCGCGGCCATCAAGAAGGCCGAGACGCTCAACTTCTTCGAGTTCTGGCAGGCGTACGAGGACATCGTCCGCCGCGCCCGCGTCGGCAAGCTGACGATGGACGACTTCACCGGGGTCACCGCCTCGCTGACGAACCCCGGCGGCATCGGCACCGTGCACTCCGTGCCGCGCCTGATGCCCGGCCAGGGCGTCATCATCGGCGTGGGCGCCATGGACTACCCGGCCGAGTTCCAGGGCACCTCGCAGGACGCCCTGAACAAGCTGGGCATCTCCAAGGTCATGACGCTGACGTCGACCTACGACCACCGCGTGATCCAGGGCGCCGCCTCCGGCGAGTTCCTGCGGATCATGAACCAGCTGCTGCTGGGCGAGAACGGCTTCTTCGACGACATCTTCGAGGCGCTGCGCATCCCCTACGAGCCCATCCGCTGGCTCAAGGACATCGACGCCTCGCACGACGCCGACGTCACCAAGGCCGCCCGGGTCTTCGAGCTGATCCACTCCTACCGGGTCCGCGGCCACGTCATGGCCGACACCGACCCGCTGGAGTACCGCCAGCGCAAGCACCCCGACCTCGACATCACCGAGCACGGCCTCACCCTGTGGGACCTGGAGCGGGCGTTCGCGGTCGGCGGCTTCGCGGGCAAGTCGCTGATGAAGCTGCGCGACATCCTCGGCGTGCTGCGCGACTCGTACTGCCGCACCACCGGCATCGAGTTCATGCACATCCAGGACCCCAAGCAGCGCAAGTGGATCCAGGACCGGGTCGAGCGCGGGCACTCCAAGCCGGAGCGCGAGGAGCAGTTGCGCATCCTGCGCCGGCTGAACGCCGCCGAGGCGTTCGAGACCTTCCTCCAGACGAAGTACGTCGGCCAGAAGCGGTTCTCCCTGGAGGGCGGCGAGTCCGTCATCCCGCTGCTGGACGCGGTGCTGGACGCGGCCGCCGAGTCGCGCCTGGACGAGGTCGTCATCGGCATGGCCCACCGTGGCCGGCTGAACGTGCTGGCGAACATCGTCGGCAAGTCGTACGCGCAGATCTTCCGCGAGTTCGAGGGCAACCTCGACCCGAAGTCGATGCACGGCTCCGGCGACGTGAAGTACCACCTGGGCGCGCAGGGCACCTTCACGGGCCTGGACGGCGAGCAGATCAAGGTCTCGCTGGCCGCCAACCCCTCGCACCTGGAGACCGTCGACCCGGTCGTCGAGGGCATCGCGCGGGCCAAGCAGGACATCATCGGCAAGGCGGGCACGGACTTCACCGTCCTCCCCGTCCAGCTGCACGGCGACGCGGCCTTCGCGGGCCAGGGCGTCGTGGCCGAGACGCTGAACATGTCGCAGCTGCGCGGCTACCGCACCGGCGGCACCGTGCACATCGTGATCAACAACCAGGTCGGCTTCACCGCGCCGCCGGAGTCCTCGCGCTCGTCGATGTACTGCACCGACGTCGCCCGGATGATCGAGGCGCCGATCTTCCATGTGAACGGTGACGACCCGGAGGCCGTGGTCCGCGTCGCGCGGCTCGCCTTCGAGTTCCGCCAGGCGTTCAACAAGGACGTCGTCATCGACCTGATCTGCTACCGCCGCCGGGGCCACAACGAGTCGGACAACCCCTCGTTCACCCAGCCGCTGATGTACGACCTGATCGACAAGAAGCGCTCGGTGCGCAAGCTCTACACCGAGTCGCTGATCGGCCGTGGCGACATCACCCTGGAAGAGGCCGAGCAGGCCCTGCAGGACTACCAGGGCCAGCTGGAGAAGGTCTTCGTCGAGGTCCGGGACGCCGACGCGGCCCCCGCGGCCTACGAGCCGGTGGCCGAGCTGCCGCAGTTCCCGGCCCCGGTGACCACCGCGATCTCCCAGGAGGTCGTCAAGCGGATCGCCGAGACGCAGGTCAACGTGCCGGAGAACGTCACGGTGCACCCGCGCCTGGTGCCGCAGCTGCAGCGCCGCGCCGCCAGCATCGAGGACGGCACGATCGACTGGGGCATGGGCGAGACCCTCGCCGTCGGCTCGCTGCTGATGGAGGGCGTCCCCGTCCGGCTCGCCGGCCAGGACTCCCGCCGCGGCACCTTCGGCCAGCGCCACGCGGTGCTCGTCGACCGCGAGACCGGCGAGGACTACACCCCGCTGCTCTACTTGTCCGAGGACCAGGCCCGCTACAACGTCTACGACTCGCTGCTCAGCGAGTACGCGGCGATGGGCTTCGAGTACGGCTACTCCCTGGCCCGCCCGGACGCCCTGGTGCTGTGGGAGGCCCAGTTCGGTGACTTCGTCAACGGTGCCCAGAGCATCACCGACGAGTTCATCTCCTCCTCCGAGCAGAAGTGGGGCCAGACCTCCGGCGTCACGCTGCTGCTGCCGCACGGCTACGAGGGCCAGGGCCCGGACCACTCCTCGGCCCGGATCGAGCGCTTCCTCCAGCTCTGCGCGCAGAACAACATGACGGTCGCCATGCCGACGCTGCCGTCGAACTACTTCCACCTGCTGCGCTGGCAGGTCCACAACCCGCACCACAAGCCGCTCATCGTCTTCACCCCGAAGTCGATGCTGCGTCTGAAGTCCGCGGCGTCGAAGGTGGAGGAGTTCACCAGCGGTTCCTTCCGTCCGCTGATCGGTGACGACACCGTGGCCACCGAGGACGTCCGCAAGGTCGTCTTCTGCTCCGGCAAGGTCTACTACGACCTGGTCGCCGAGCGGACCAAGCGGGGCGCGAACGACACGGCGATCGTCCGTATCGAGCGGCTCTACCCGCTGCCCGGCGAGGAGCTCCAGGCCGAGTTCGCGAAGTACTCGGCGGCGGAGAAGTTCGTGTGGGCCCAGGAGGAGCCGGCGAACCAGGGTGCGTGGCCGTTCATCGCGCTGAACCTGATCGACCACCTGGACCTGGCCGTCGGTGCCGACATCCCGGCCCGGGAGCGGCTGCGCCGGATCTCCCGGCCGCACTCCTCCTCCCCGGCGGTCGGCTCGGCCAAGCGCCACCAGGCGGAGCAGCAGGCGCTGGTCGCCGAGGTCTTCGACATCTGATCCCGGCGCGCTCGCGCGAAGCGACAGGACAGGGCCCCCACCGCAGCGGCGGTGGGGGCCCTGTCCCGTGTGCGGCGGCTCAGCCGAGGTAGGGCTCGAAGTCCCAGTACGGGCGGGTGCGCTGGCGGGCGGAGAGGGCGTGCGGGTGCTGGGCGCCCAGGGTGCGGGTGAGCCGCTGGAGGGCGTCCCGCTCGACCTTGGACGCCTCCTCGTGCTCGCGCAGGGCCCGCAGGTCGGCGGCGAGGGCGACCTCGCAGGACAGGGTCAGGGGGTGGTCCTCGCCGAGGGCGTGCCGGGACCGGTGGAGGGTGTCGCGGCTGAGGTCCAGCGCGGCGTCGAGGCGGCCGTTGAAGTTGCGCCCGGCGGCGGTGTTGAGGGCGCAGCCGAGCACCCAGGGGTGCTCGGGGCCCAGCGTCGCGGACAGCCCGGCGTAGGCGGCCTCGAACATGGTGAGCGCCTCGGCCCGCTCCCCGGCCGCCTGGAGGACGAGGCCGGTGTTGGTGAGCATGCCGGTGGTGACGGGGTGGGCGGGGCCGAGGAGGGCGCGGAAGCCGGCCTCGCCCTCGGCGATGAGGTCGCGGGCGTGGCCGAGGTCGCCGTGCTCGCGGGCGTGGTTGCCGTGGTCGACGACGAGGCCGAGGGTGGCGTAGTGGCCGCGGCCGTGGACCTGTTCCATCTGTTCGAGGAGGCTGGCCATGGCGGCGCCCACGTCCTGGAAGCCGCCCGCGCGCCGCTCGCACAGGACGAGGTTGTGGTGGGCGCGCAGGGTCTGCGGGTGCTGGGGGCCGAGCACTTGGAGGTGCAGCCGCATGCCGAGCTCCTGGCGGGCCAGCGCGTCGCGGTAGCGGCCCATGAGCCGCAGGTCGCGGGCGCAGGAGATGCCGGAGACGAGGGTGGCGGCGTGCCGGGTGCGCAGCAGGGACTCCCGCTTGCGCAGGGCCTCCAGGTCGGTGTCGTACGCCTCGGCGTAGCGGCCCAGCAGTCTGAGGCCGACGCCGAGGTTGTGCTGGGCGTTGAGGGTGAAGTAGTCGTCGGGGCCGAGGAGTTCGCGGGCGGTGTTCAGGACCTCGCGCTGGAGCTGGAGGGCCTCGGTGTACTGCCCGAGGTAGCGCTGGTCGGCGGCGAGGCAGCTGGTGGCGGTCATCAGGGCGGTGCCGGTGCCGGGGCGGGGGGCCGCGGGGGCGCAGGCGCGCAGCCGCTCCAGCAGCTCCCGGTCGAGTTCGTAGGCGGCGCGGAAGACTCCGTACGCCCGGAGGATGTTGCCCTGGCGGACGGTGAGGTCGAGCATGCGGGGGTGCTCGGGCGGGAAGAGCTCGGTCCAGCGGGCGCGGACCTGCTCGGCGAGCTCGATGCCGGTGCGGAACTCGCCGCTGCGGTGGCAGTAGTGCAGGCAGTTGAGGACGGTCTCCTGGACCCGCTCGTCGTGGCTGCCGAGGGCGCCGGAGGGCTCCAGGTGCGGGAGGAGCTCGGCGTAGCGCGGCCAGAGCCGGGTGTCCTGGGGGTTGCCGGGGTCGGCGGCGGCGAGCATCCGGCGGACGATGCGCTGGTGCGCCTGCCGCTCCTGGGGTGAGGTGAGGCGGGCGACGATGTCGTGGACGAGCCGGTGCATGCGCACGGACTCCTGCTCGGGGCCCGGCTCGCCGGGGATGGTGCCGCGGGTGTCGCGGGTGAAGACCGAGTAGTTGACGAGGGTGTCCAGTGCCCTGGTCCAGCTGGGCAGTTCGGCGGCGAGCCAGCCGAGGCTCTCGGGCAGCTCGGCGGGCGGGAGGTGGCGGACGAGGCCGATGGGGATCCGGCCGGGGGCGAAGGAGGTGCACAGGGTGAGGAGTTCGACCGCGTGCGGCTGGGTCTCGCGGAGCCGGTTGATCAGTATCGACCAGGAGGTGAGGGAGGAGCGGGGCACTCCGTCGAAGTCGCCCTGGTCGGCGAGGCCGGAGAGCTCGCCGTCGCGGACCATGCGGAGGTAGTCGGCGACGGCCATGTCGGACTCGCCGAGCCAGGCGGCGGCCTGGACGAGGGCGAGGGGGATGTCGCCGAGCTCGGTGGCGACCTCGGCGGCCTCCTCGGCGGTGATGCGGGGCGCGCGGCGCATCAGATAGCCGGTGGACTCGTGCCGCTGGAAGCCGGGGACCTCCAGCGGGGTCGCGCCCTGGGTGGTCCAGCTGCGGTTGCGGGAGGTGATCAGCACGTGCCCGGGGCCCTCGGGGAGCAGCTCCCGGGCGCCGTCGATGTCGTCCCAGCCGTCGAAGATCAGCAGCCAGCGGCCGTACGGCTCGCCGCGGCGCAGGGCCTCGCGGACGGCGCGAATGCGCTCACCGGGCTCGGAGCCGCTGGTCAGGCCCAGCTCGGCGGCGAGCTCGCCGAGGCGCTCGCGCTGGGTGCCGCGCATATCGGAGTTGACCCACCAGATGACGTCGTAGTCGGAGCTGAAGCGGTGGGCGTACTCGGCGGCGAGCTGGGTCTTGCCGATGCCGGACATGCCGAGGAGCGCGCAGACGGCGGTGCCCTGCTCGGCGTCGGTCAGCTGCCGCTGGAGCTCGTTGAGGAGGTCGTCGCGGCCGGTGAACCGGGGGTCGCGGCGCGGCACTTCGCCCCAGACGGCCGGCGGGTCGCCGGGGTAGCGGGAGCCGGGGCCGGCGGGGATGCCGCGGCGCGGTGGGCCGGGCGGCAGGCCGAGCCGCGCGAGGAGGCGGCGCTCGGCCTCCTGGGAACCGATGCCGTAGAGGTCGGCGGGCTCCAGGACGGCGGTGGCGGGCAGCAGGGCGCGGTTGGTGAGGCTGACGGCGGCGAACCGCTCGGCGTTGGCGGCGACGACGCCGCGCAGGGCCTCGCTCCACTCGCCGTCGCGGCGCGGGCCCAGCTGGAAGAACCAGTCGCTGAGGACGAGCAGCAGCCGCCCGGAGGCCAGCAGCAGGTCCTCCAGGGCGCTTTCCAGGGGGACCTCCCGGCGGGGGTCCCAGCGGTACAGGCTGACCCGGTGTCCGTGGCTCTCCAGCCGGTGGCGGATCCAGGTGGCCCAGGGCCGGTGGAAGCCGGCGAACACGACGACGAAGTGCTCGCCCGCGGGCCCGGGCCGGCTCTGCGCGGCACCGGTTCGGTCACTCATGCGCACGTCCCCTCACTGCTCCGCGCCGTGGCCGCCGGTTGGGCCGGCACGGCACCAAGATTACCGTACGTCACCGAACGGTGACGGTCCGCCGAGTGCCGCGGCCGGCCCGGCGGTCCGCCCCAGACCCGCGTGGTGCGCTCGCATTCCGTTCGCGAACTCGACGCCCGCGGGGGTGAGTTCATTGGATTCAAGCAGGATGGGCAGGGCTTCCGCGACCTGTCGGCGGTAGGAATCGTGCCGGGCGCGCGCGGCGGACCGGGCGCCCGCCGGAAGCCCCGCGCGCCCCGCCACGCGGCCCCAGAAGTCGGCCAGCGCCAAGTGGGCGTAGGTGCCCTGGAGGACCCCCGCGAGCGGGCGCGGATCGGTGCGCCAGCCGACCCGGTAGGCGGCGCACGGCCCCGCGTGGTGCAGCGGCAGCAGGTCGTGCAGCACCGCCAGCTTGCTGTGCTGCGTCTCGTGGACGAGCACGGCGGCGAGTTCGGCGGGGGTGTCCGGCAGGGTGGCGAGGACCGCGCCGGGCGCCGCCCGGAAGGTCGCGCTGACCCCGTACGCGCCCTGTCCGTACGGCCCGGTGCGGGCGAGCGGGACCAGGCAGCGCAGCAGGGCCGCCGTCTCCGCGGCGCGCTGCGGGTCGGTGGCGCGCAGCAGGGCGAGCGCGGACCGCCACCGCCGGAGCCAGGGTTCGGCGCCGGTCGCGGAGCGGGGCGCGGGAGGCAGCGCGGCGCGGCCGACGCCCTCGGGCGGGGCGCGGTAGGGGTCGAGGTCGTCCAGGAAGGCGGTGGTGCCGGGCAGCCGGCGCAGGCCGTGCCAGCCGGGGCCGGTGCCGTGGACCCGCCCGCCGGTGCGCAGCAGGACCGCCCCGGCACCCCTCCCCTCGGGCCTCAGGTGCGCGGTGTGCGCGCGGACGGTGAGCCGGACGGCCGGGGCGGAGGTGGCGAGGACGCCGATGCCGGGCAGGGCGAGCAGGCCGCTCCGAGGGGCGAGGGTGAGCGCGAAGGGGGTGCCGGCGCGGAGCGCGGCCGCGGCGGCGACGGCTCCGAAGTGGCCGAGGCGGCAGGCCGGGCCGGGGCCCGGGGCGGCGAGGGCGCCGGCCAGCCAGGTGCCGACGGCGGGGTAGTCGAGGGTCTCGCGGACGGCGGCCGGGTTCCGCTCCTCGGCGCGCTCCAGCAGCCGCCAGTGCTCCTCGAAGCGCGCGCGGACAGCGGCGGGCACGGTGTGCGCGCTCCGGTCCAGCCCGGTCAGCAGGGACTTGAGCAGGATCAGGCGGCGGCTGTGCAGGCCGCGGAGCAGGAGGTCGAGGTCGGCGGGCACGGACCGGGTGCGGGCGAGGCGCGCCAGGGCCGCCGGCGCGGGCACCCCGTTCGCATCGACGTGCCGCACGGTCATCCCGGCTTCCCCGCTCCCCCATGTCGTCCGGATCCGGCCCCGCTTCAGTGCTTGCCGGGCGCCCGCCCGCCGGTCGCGTCCTCGCCGCTCGAGTACCAGGTCTCCTCGAATTCGCCCGGGTCGAGCAGGACTTCCTCGACGGCGGCGCCGAGGGCGGGGTCTTCGGCGTGACGCAGGGTCCGCAGGTCGACGCCGGTGAGGTCGGGCACCGGTGGCACCCGTTCCACCGGGTGCGCCTGGCGGGCCGACGCGGTGCGCTTGAGCTTCGGCACTCTGTGCTCCTCCCTGCCGCCCTCCACCGGCCCGTGGCCCCCGCGGCTGCACGGTTCTTCCCGGGGGCCGTCGGGCGGAAACCCGTTCGGGTGGCGTTCCGGTCACGGCTCGCTCAGGCGGGTCACGCACTCCCGTGTCGCCTGGACCTCGGCCCAGGGGACGTCGGCGTGCCGGGCGGTGAGCTCGCTCCACTCGCGCGCGGCGTCGCGGTAGGCGGCGAGGGCCGCGCGCGGCCGCGCCATGCGTTCGAGCACCTCACCGAGGCGGTGGGCGGCGCGCGCGGCGAGCACCGAACCGGGCGCCCCGCCGGGGGTGTCACGGGCCTCCCGCACCGCCGAGGTGAACGCGGTGACCACGCTGTCCAGGGCCACGGGCCCGCGCTCGTCGTAAAGCGTGAGCCGGGCCGCGCCCAGCTCCAGCCAGGACTCGGCGCGGGTGCGGGCGTCGGGGGCGTGGCGGGCGGCCTGTTCGAGCAGGTGGACGCTCTCGTAGAGGTCGGGCGGGAAGCCCTGCCGGCCGAAGCGCAGGACGAGCGCGCGCCCGAGGAGCAGCTGGACGCGGGGCCGTCCGGGGTCCTTGCCGGGGCTGATCGCGAAAGCTTCCCGGAGCACGGGCTCGGCCCGCGCGAGCGCCTCGGAGGCGGGGTCGAGCCGCGCCCGGCGCAGCAGCGACTCGCCCCACTCGGCGAGGAGTGCGCAACGCCAGGGGCTGTAGGGGCCGGTGAGGTCGACCGCCGCGGTGTAGGCGTCGTCCGCCCCTTCCCACGCCCCGGCCGCCGTGCGCACGCGGGCCAGCTCGGTGAGGCGGCGCAGGCGCAGCGGGTCGTCGGCGGCGAGGCGCCCGGCGCGGTCGAGGACGGCGAGGGCGTCGGCGGCGGGCGCGGCGGACAGCCGCAGTGCCGTGGCGAGGTCGAGGAGGGCCGCGCACAGCTGGGGCTCGGGGGCGTCCTCGGCCTCCAGGAGGCCGCAGGCGGCGCGGAGTTCGGCCGCGGCGTCGGAGGCGTACGCCCCTGGGTCGGGCACCGCCTGGGCGAGGGCGAGGAGGACGCGGCCGAGGCGCAGCGTGCCGGTGGGGTCGTCGGCGGGGAGGGCGCGCAGGGCGCGTTCGGCGGCGAGCAGGTGGGCGGTGTCGCCGTCGTCCTGCCAGCGGGCGTGGTGGGCCGAGGCGAGTTCGAGCGCGGCGTCGGTGCGCGCGGTGCTGCCGGGTTCGGCGTGGTCGTGGGCCTCGGTGAGCAGGGCGACGGCCTCCGTCAGGGTCGCGGTGCGGGCGGTGGCGTCCCGGCGCACGGCTTCGGTGCCGGCGAGGGCCCGGAGGATGCCCCCGAGCACGAGGCGGCCGCGGATGCCCTCGGGGGTGTCCGCGGGCTGCCGCGCGTGGGGCGCGGCGCGCTCGCGGGCCTCGTGGAGGAGCGTGGGGTCGGCCTGGAGGTGCCAGAGCCGCAGCAGGCGTTCCGCCTCGCCGAGTTCACCGTTCTCGATGGGCTCGCCCGTGCCCGCGGGCAGGGGCTGGTACCAGCGCACCACGCGGGCGGGGACCTCGGCGAAGAGCTCGGGCTCGGTGCCCCCGCCGTCCTCGTCGGTGTCCGGGGGCGTTCCGTGGTCCGCCTCGGCGGGCGGGCCCGCGAGGCGGGCGACGGCGAGCGCGGAGAAGTTGCGGGCGCCTTTGCCGAAGTGCCGTTCGACGTATTCGGAGCAGTGCTTGAGGACGAGCGCGGCCGCGCCCTGGTCGAGGGACTGCAGGAGCATCTCCCGTACGCCGTCGACGAATTCGTACCAGTGCCCGGGGCCCCGCTCCGGGTCGGGCAGCTGCCATAACAACCCGCTGAGCAGCACCTCGGCCAGTTCCATGGGCCCCGTGTCGGGCAGCATGGCGCGCTGCACCACCTGCATCACGGGCAGGGCCAGCGGCACGGCGGCCAGGTGCACGGCGAGCCGCAGGGCCCCCGGTGAGGCGGAGGCGCGGAAGGCCCTGAGCAGTTCGTCGGCGGTCGGCGCCGGGCCCGTGGCCGGGGCGGCGGGCCGGAGCGCGGGGTGGCCGGGCAGCACCCAGCCGGCGGCGCCGCGGACGGTGGTGCGGCCGGGTCCGGAGAGGAGCCGGGCCCAGGTGCCGAGGGCCTCGCGGGTGGGCAGCAGGACGGGGACGGGCAGGGCGCCGGGCGGAGGCGGGGGCCCGTAGCCCTCGGGGTCGAAGCCGAGCCGGCCGCCGGGGCCGGGGTCGCGGGTCAGCAGTCCGGCGTCGGCGGGCAGGGCGGTGCGCGGCCACAGGCGGGGCGGCAGCGGCTGCACGACGGCGAGCGGCGAGGCGGACGACCAGTGGTGCAGGAGCCGTTGGGCGCGGCCCTCCTGCCACAGCGGCCCCACGCAGTCGCTGATCACGAGGGTGAGGCGGCGGCCGGTGGGGTCGCGGAACTGGTCGGCGGGGCGCGGGTGGAGGGCGCTGCCGGGCGTCCGGCCGGGAGCGGCGGAGGTGCCGATCAGGGGGGTGCCGTCGGCGGCCCGGTGCAGATAGCGCACCTGCACATCGCTGAAGACGCCCAACTGGGCGCAGGTCTGCCGGAGTTCCTCCAGCATCCGCTCCCACACGACCATGGACGGGGAGACGTCCATGAGCAACTGCATGGCGACGGCGCGGCGTCCGCCCCGGCGGTAGAGCGGGTCGAGGACTCCGGTGCGGGCCGCGCGGTCGGCGGTGGCCTCCTCGTCGAGGGGGCCGCGCGGGGGCGCCACGAGTGGGCGGTAGCCGCGCAGGGGGCGCAGCGCCCGCTGGAGGTCGAGCAGGCCGGGCAGGGACGCGGCCATGGGCACGCGTATGGGGAAGGCGCCGTCCCGGGTCCGCGCGCACCGCGCCCGGCGCGGTCCCCCGGCGTACAGCGACACGGGGCCCGATCGCTCGGCGTGCCGTACGGGCCGGCGGGCCGTGGGCGCGGGCGGCGTGCCGGGCACGGTCGCGGGGGCCGTGGTGTCAGCGGCGGGGTACGTGCCGGGGGCCGGTACGGGGGCGGGCTCCGGCTCGGGGCCGGCGCCGGGGCGGGTGGCCGGGGTGACCCACCGGGCGAGCCAGACCGCGTCGGCGATCTCCTCCGGCGTGAGGTCCCAGGCCGCGGCCCGCAGGCGGGCGACCAGTTGCCCCAGCCGTGGGTCGGGGGGCGCCGTCATACCTCATCACCTCGGACGGTCCAGTGGCTGCATCAGCATGTCGGCGAGCCGGTCGCGCGTGACCCGTTCGGCACGGGGGGTGTGCTGGGTGAGGAAGAGGGCGTTGAGGAGCTGGTCGGCCGCGATGACCTCGCCGGGCTCCCGGTCGAGGAACCGCTGGATGAGCTCGTCGCCCTCGCTGACCGCCTCCTCGCCGAGGTGGGCCCTGACCATGGCGGTCAGCTGTTCCTCACCGGGCGGTTCGAGGTCGAGCTGGATGCAGCGGCGCAACAGGGCGGCGGGGAAGTCGCGTTCGCCGTTGGACGTCAGCACGATCAGCGGGAAGGTGGTGCAGCGCACCCGGCCGCCGCTGATCACGGCCCGCCCGCCGTCGTCGGTGAGCACCTCCACCTCGGGCTCGCGGTCGGCGATGCGCTCCAGCTCCGGCAGCGTGAACTCGCCTTCCTCCAGGGCGTTGAGGAGGTCGTTGGGCAGGTCGAGGTCGCCCTTGTCGAGCTCGTCGACGAGCAGCACCCGCGGCCGGTCGGCGGGCAGCAGCGCGGTGCCCAGCGGCCCGAGGCGCACGTACGACCCGATGGAGGGGCGCTCGCCGTGCTCCGTGCCCCCGGCGCGCTCCAGCTGGACGTCCTGGAGGCGGGCGATCGCGTCGTAGCGGTAGAGGCCGTCGCGGAGGGCGGAACGGCTCACGATGGGCCAGCGGAGCACCCGGCCGAGGCCGAGTTCGTGGGCGACGGCGTGGGCGAGGGTGGACTTGCCGGTGCCGGGGTTGCCGGTGACCAGGAGCGGGCGGCGGAGGTAGAGGGCCGCGTTGACGGCCTCGACCTCGTCGGGGCGCGGGTGGTGGTTCTCCACCAGGCGGCGCAGCACGCCGAGCCTGCGGGCGGCGCTCGGGTCGGTGTCCGCGCCGGTGTCGGGGCCGGAGGCGGCGAAGTCCCGCCAGGGCGGGGGCGGCGGGAGGTGCCGTATCCCGTCGTGCGGCAGGCCCGCTCCCCGGTAGATGCGCCAGTCGTTCACGCCGGTCTCCTCACAGCTGGTGTCGTCACCCCGGGGTCTGCTGTGCCGGGTGCCCCGTCGGTCCCGGGTCCCCGCTCGAAGGTACCGGCACGGCCATGGGCCGCCGGGTCCCGGCACAGTCTCCTGTCACGTGCTTGACGGCCCGTCATCACGGCGGTCCTGGGCGGAGACCGGGCGCGTACAGCGGGAGATCGGGCAGGGGCGGGCGGTCCGGCGAGTCGAAGAGCAGGGCAATCGACCGCGCCCAGAGGACCTCGGGGTCGGGGTAGTCGGGGTCGGCGCTGCGGATGCGGAGGCTGCGGATGCGCCGGTGGAGCCCGGCCGCGGTCTTCGCCTCGCACACGAGTGCCGACACGTGGCGGTGAAATTCGGCGCAATCCGTATGCCCGGTGGCGCATCTGCGCCAGATCACGACGGCGTGCCCGGCGGCCAGCGCGGCGTCCATCGCGACGGCGCCGGCGCCCGCCGCGACCGGTCCGCAGTAGACGGGCACGGCGGCGTCCTCGGCGCCGGACAGCCGGTCGTAGGCGACGTGGCCGCTCTCCCGGCCCGGCCCGTCGTGGCCCCGCCGCAGCGTGTCGCCGCGCAGCGGCACGGCGGCCAGCGGGCCGCGCGCCGTACCGCCCCAGCGGCGCCGCCACTCCGGGCTCGCGGGGTGGTCGCGCCGCCGCCGGTCGCGCAGCACGACGACCCGGCGCTGGCCGAGGGGCAGGGTGTCCGGGTCCATGAAGGAGGGGGCCGAGGTGTCGCCCACGGTGGGCAGGGAGAGCTGCCAGGCGTCCACCGGTTCGTCGAAGAGCTCACGCGGCAGGGCGACTTCCACGGCGGCGAGGTGCTCGCCCACGTCGCCCTGGCGCAGAGCCTCGGCGATCGTCTCGCGCAGCGCCTCCTCCAACTGCGCCCGGGGGACGCCCACTTTGTCGTCGCGCAGCATGACGAACGGGGCATCCTCATGGAGCAGTTGGACGCGCCAGCGGTACTTGTCGTCGTAGAGGAGGGGGTCTATCTCCACGAGCACGTCGGCACGGGCCCGGGCGTCCGGTACGCCCGGCTCGACCTTCCGGCGCTCGGGCTTGCGCAGCTCGACGGTGCCGGGCACCGGCTCCTCGCGCGGCTCCTCCCGGCCGGTGGCGCCGCCGTGCAGGATCTGGTCGATCTCATCCCTGATGACGGGCTCGATCGGCTCCTCGCGCCCGGTCAGCCAGCCGCTCAGCTCGCGCAGCGGCGCCTCGTCCGCGGGGTTCCCGGCGCGGCTGACGGCGGCGGCGACGCGTGCCGCGTACAGCAGCACGGCCTCCAGCTCCAGGTCCCGCCGGGGCTCGCGCGCCTCCTCGTCCCTGAGGTCGTAGAGCAGGCCCACGCCCTCCCGCCAGGTGCGCGGGTCGTGCTCGGTGCCCGGCTGGTACGGCCCCTGGAGCATCCGGCGCTTGACCTCCTCGACCAGCGACATGACCTCGCCGGGCGTGCCGGGCGGCGACAGCTCGGCCAGCCGCGCGAAGAGGTGCGTGCGCAGGACGGGCGTGAAGCCGCCCGCACCGGCGGCCCGCAGCGCGTGCTGGAAGCCGGTCCAGCTGCCGCCCGTGCCGACGGTGCGGTAGCGCCGCAGGTGGTGCCGGTCGTGGGCGCGGACGAGCGCGTGCAGCCGGTCCCGGCCGGGCCGTTCGTTGGCCATCCGGCGCAGCGCGGTGACGGGGACGGCGAGCCCGGCGGTGTCCTGGCCGCGCCCTTTGCACACCCCGACGACCGCGCCGCGCGCGACATCCACGACGGGCCCGCCGGAGCACCCGGCGACGGGTATCTCACCGCGCAGCAGCATGGCGCTGCCCTCGGGGCCGTCGGTGCCGCTGGCCGTGCCGGTGCCCGAGCGCAGGGCGAGCTCGCCGGTCTCCGTCGACCAGCCGTGCAGGCTGATCCTGGCCGGCACGACGGCCGAACGGTCGCTGAGCCACAGGCACTCGGCCTCCTCGGCGCCGGCCACCTCGACCAGGGCCAGGTCGGGCAGCTTCCAGGCGCGGGGCGGGCGGTCGGGGTCGTCGGGCGGCGGCAGCACCGCGGCGACGCGGCCCTCGGTGGTGTGCTCGCGCCAGTCGGTGACGGCGATGGCCGTATCTCCGCCGAGCACGTCACCACCCCCCATCCCCACCACGTGGGCGCAGGTCAGCACCAACCCGGGGGCGATGAAGAAGCCGCTGCCCCAGAATCCGGCACCGCTCGGGTGATACCCGCTGTCCGGCGCGGAAATGCGCACGACGGACCGGCGTACGGTCCCGTCCAGGGCGCTCAAGGAGCGCTGGGGGTAGCGGGCGGCTCCGCGGTCGCGGGCCGTGGCTCCCCGCGCTCCGACCAGGTGAGCGAGACGTTGATCGACGCCTTGCCCTCCCCGTCGGCGAGGAGACTGATCACGTGGCCCGCCTTGGCGGACAGCTCGATGCCGAACTCGACCGTGACCTCCTGCGGCGCGACGGCGGCGAGCGCCGGGCGCAGGGAGCCGACGACGCCCCGCACGACATCGGTCAGTCCGCCCGCGAGGCCCGCGACGCGCCGGACGGCGTCCCCGGTGCCGGAGTCCACGTACCCTCCGGAGCCCTCCCCGGGCCGCTCCAGTTCGTGTGCCTCGCTGATCCGCGCCCAGACGACCGTGCCGTCGTCCAGGCGGACCTGAGTGATCCCGTCGGCCACGCCGCCACCCCCGATCCCCGCGTCGTGTTGCAGCAGGCTAGTCCTCGGGCGGGACGGGCGCGAGAGGCCGTGGCCAACGCCCCGCCTATCCTGGACAGGAATGCAGTTATGCCCCTGGCAGGCGCCGGGCACTCCTGCTGCCGACCCCGACTATCCCTGACGGAGAGCACGTTGTACTTCACCGACCGAGGCATCGAGGAGCTGGAGAACCGGCGCGGCGAGGAGGAGGTCTCCCTCGGCTGGGTCGCCGAGCGGCTGCGCGAGTTCGTCGACCTCAACCCGGACTTCGAGGTCCCGGTGGAGCGCCTGGCGACGTGGCTGGCCCGGCTGGACGACGAGGACGACGACGACCTGTAGGAACCGCGCGACGCCCTGACCGGACGGGCTGGACACGCGGGCCGCGGTCCGCGTCTCTCAGGACTGCGGTCCGGAGATTCCAGCCCGTCGGGGCACCTCTGGGGGAGTTCGAGGACGCGGCCGAAAAGCGCTCGCCGTCTGGGGCCCGGACGGAGGCAGCGACCCGCGCCCGAGACCCCGGGGCCGCCCCGGCCCCCGGTCAGAGATCCCGCTCGCGCCACCAGTCGTAGGCGAGCGTGAGCGCCCCGTCCAGGGCGAGCACCCCGCCCGCCGCCGCCCAGCCGCGCCGTCCGGAGCGACGGCCCCAGCAGGCCAGCGACAGCCCGGCCACCAGCTCCGTGGCGCCCAGCGCCCGCGCCCGGGGCCCGCGCGTCCACGTCCCGAGGACGCCGCGCTCCGCCGCGTCGAGACCCGCCCGTACGGCCTCGCGCCAGCCGGGCCAGTCCACCGCCTCCGCGACGGGCAGCGCGGCCGCCCGCAGGCGGGCGGCGCCCACCCCCGGGGCCAGGCCGGACGGCAGCGTGAGGCCCGTGCGGGAGAGCACCGCGATCACGCCGAGCACCCGCGCGGCGGCGTCCGCGTCGGAGTCGGGCCGGGTGAGCCCGTCGAGCGCGGCACCGTCGAGCACCGGGTCGAGGCCGACCCGGGCGCGCAGGGAGCTCATGGCGCTCTCCTCGCCGATCGGGGTGCCGTCGGCGGCCCAGGTGTAGCCGACCGTACGGCGGAAGCCCGCCGCCACCACGAAGCCGGCGCCGCTCGCGTCCCACCACAGCCCGACGACGGGCCAGGTCTCGGCCACGGCCAGCGCGTGCGCCCAGCCCGCCGCCGCGGCGGCCGGGTCGGCGTCCTCGGTGCGCCAGGAGTCCTCGCCGGGGATCAGCGCGCTCCACCCCTCGCCCGCGGGGACGAGGAGCAGGGGTTCGTTCAGGAGCTGCGCGGAGGGGCGGACGCGGTCGGGCTCGGCCCGGCAGAGCAGCAGGACCCCGGCCGCGCGGCTGTGATCAGTTGCGGACATGCGACAACGCTATGCCAAGCCGCGCCTTCGCGACGCCCTCGGCACTTGACTTGGCCAGAGCGCGATATATCGTGTTTGAAGAGAGACGCGATAGGTTGCGTTCGGCCGGGCCCTGGTGCCCGCCTCGCGCCATGTCGCGACCCGCATATCCAGGACCGCCGTATCCAGCCCGCCAAGGAGGCCCGGCATGCCGGCCCAGTCGAAGTGGTCACTGTCCACACCACAGAAAGTCACCTTCGAGGAGCCGGTCACGGCCCTCGACGTCCGCGTCGTCGGCGGCACGGTCAACGTCGTGGGCGACGCCACCGGGCCCGCCCGGCTGGAGCTCTCCGAGATCGACGGCCCGCCGCTGACCGTCACCCTCGACGGGGGCACGCTCACCGTGGCCTACGACGACCTCCCCTGGAAGGGCCTCACCAACTGGTTCTCCCGCAAGAGCTGGGCGCGGACCGTCACCGTCACCCTCACCGTGCCGACCGGCACCGACGTCGAGGCCGGCATCGTCGGGGCGAGCGCCGTCGTCTCCAACGTCTCCGGGCGCACGGCCGTCCGCGGCGTCAGCGGCGACGTCACCCTCGTGGGCCTGACCGGCCCGGTCAGGGCCGAGACCGTCTCCGGGCGGCTGGAGGCCCAAGGGCTGGGCGGCGACCTGCACTTCACGTCCGTCTCCGGCGACCTCACCCTCGTCGAGAGCTCGGGCGGCACGGTCAAGGCCGACTCCGTCAGCGGCGACATCGTCGTCGACCTCGCCCCCGCGGCCCCCGGGCCGGACCTCACGCTCGGCACCGTCTCCGGCGAGATAGCCATCCGCCTCCCGGACACCGCGGACACCGAGGTGGACGCCAACACCACCAGCGGGCCGCTCTCCTGCGGCTTCGAGGAACTGCACGTCGACAGCCAGTTCGGCGCCAAGAAGATCACCGGCCGGCTCGGCGCGGGCCATGGCAGGCTCAAGGTCCTCAGCGTCTCCGGCGCCGTCGCCCTGCTGCGCCGTCCGGACACCGCCGAATGGGCCGCCGGCACCACCCAGGGAAAGGTCCTCTGATGCCCCCCGTCTTCGCCCACGGCCGGCTGCGGCTCTATCTGCTCAAGCTGCTCGACGAGTCGCCCCGCCACGGCTACGAGATCATCCGGCTGCTGGAGGAGCGCTTCCAGGGGCTCTACGCACCCTCCGCCGGCACCGTCTACCCCCGCCTCGCCAAGCTGGAGGCCGAGGGCCTGGTCACCCACTCCACCGAGGGCGGCCGCAAGGTCTACTCCCTCACCCCCGCCGGCCGGGACGAACTCGCCGACCGCCAGGGCGAGCTGGCCGAGCTGGAGCTCGACATCCGCGAGTCCGTCTCCACGCTCGCCGCCGACATCCGCGAGGACGTCCGCGGCGCCGCGGGCGACCTCCGGCGCGAGATCCGCGAGGCGGCCCGCCTGAACCGCGCCCCGAACGGCACCTTCGGCGAGAGCGAGGCGTGGCGGCAGGCCAAGGAGGAGTTCCGGCACGCGAAGGAGGAGTGGAAGGAGCAGGCCCGCCGGGCGAAGGAGGAGAGCCGCCGCGCCCGCCAGGACGCGCAGCAGGCCCGCCGCCAGGCGAAGCAGGCCCAGGACCACACGCGCGAGGAGGTCCGCCGCATCTCCCAGCGCGTGCAGGAGGAGATGCAGGAGCACGTCCGCCACGGCGACTGGCCCAAGGGCATCGTCGAGGGCATCACCGCCCTCACCCAGGAACTGGGCGGCCTGGCCGGGGGCCGCACCACGCCCCCCGCCCCCGCTCCGGGTTGGGCGTCCGCCCCCGACTCGCTCTCCAAGGACCCGGCGCGCGACCTGGACCGCCTCCTCGACCGCTTCCGGGACGACATCCGCGACGCGGCACGGGATCATGGGGTGACGGTGGATCAGTTGGCAGCTGTACGTCGCGCTTTGGCGGAGGCGGCCGGCCGGATCGCGTCGACGCTTGCGCCGCCGCGGGATTGACCGGTCCTCAAGCGCCGGACGGGCTGATTTCAGCCCGTCCGGCGTTTGAGGACAACGCGGCGAAGCCGTGTTGCGGGGTCTGGGGCACAGCCCCAGTTTCGGGAAGGGGCGGGTAGGGGAAAACCCCGCCGTCAAACGGCCCGCACCGTCACCACCACCGCACCCCCACCCGCACCCCCCGCCCGCACAAAAACCCGCGCCCCCAAACGGCGTACGGACATGGCCCCCACCACGGACACCCGCGAAGCGCCCGGCACGGACACCACCGAAACCCCCGCCCCCACCGCCTCGTACACCAGCCGGTACACACCCGCCCCGTAGGACACCCCCAACACCCGCCCCGCCACGACCTCCGCGAACGGCCGCACCAGGCGCCCCTTGTTCGTGCGGAAGCGTCCCGCCTCGTCGACGGCGCAGTACCCGCCCCCGTAACACCACGTGTAGGCCGCCCAGCCGGACGCGTAGCGCGAGAGGGACACCAGCGCGTCCTCGTAGAAACGCGGCATGTTGGGGAGCGAGGAGTCGGGCGGCCCCCACTCGCCGATCACGACGGGGACGCGCTGCTCGCGGGGGTAGCGGGTGACAGCGGACTCGTACGCCTCGATCCAGTGGGCGGCCGGGTCGTAGTCCCGGCCGGCCTCCATCGCGGTGTTGTAGAAGTGCGGGGCGTAGACGACCTTCGGGTCGTGGACGCGGCCGAGGCCGGTGGGGACGGCCTCGCCGACCACGGGGGTCGGTTCCACGAAGAGGTGGTGGCGCCGGTCGGCGCGGCGGACCGCCGCCGCGAGCCGGTTGTACATCGGGGTCAGCTGGTCCCGTTCGATGCGGCGGGCCGCGGCCGGCGGGTCCTCACCGGAACGCAGCTTGCCCATCGGTTCGTTGATCAGGTCGTAGCCGAACACAGCGGAGTGGCGCCCGAGCCGGCCGGCGAGCATCCGCCACATCCGGGCCTGGGCGAGGCGCAGGTCGGCGTCCTCGTAGAGGTGCTCGAAGGCGGCCTGCACGGCGGGTTCGTAGTATTCGCCGAACCAGTCGCCGGGGTGCGGGACATAGCGCAGGCCGTCGGTGCGCGTGGCCCACTCGGGGATGCCCCGGTGGCCGCCGAAGGCGGGCCCGAAGACGTCCTGGTGGGCGTCGATCACGACCCGGACGCGATAGCGGTGCGCCCAGTCCAGGACGCGTTCGATCCGGCGGAGGTAGCGCTCGCTGTAGTGCCCGGGCCGTGGCTCCAGGTCGTCCCAGAAGACCAGCAGCCGCGCCATGCCGAACCCGGCGGCGGCCATGTCGCGGAAGTGCCGTTCGGTGATGCCGGTCAGGGCGTCGGCGCCGCGGTGGGTCTTGTCCTCGACGTTCCAGCCGCGCAGTTCGAGGACCCGCCCGCGCTCGTCGGTCAGCCGCGGGACGGCGTCCGCCGCCGCCGTACGGGCCAGGGCGCCGCCGTCCGGGGCGAGGAGGCCCAGCACCGAGGCGAGCACGGTCACCGCCGCTCGCAGCCTGCGCACGGGCCTCCCCCATGGGCTAGACGGTCAGGACCACCTTGCCGAACAGGTCTCCGCCGGCCATCTTCTCGATGCCCTCCGGCACACGGTCAAGGGGCAGGACGGAGTCGATCACCGGCCGTACGCCCGTCGCCGCGCAGAAGCTCAGCAGGCCGGCCAGCTCCTCCTTGCTGCCCATGGTGGAGCCGACGACCTTCAGCTCCTGGAAGAAGATGCGGTTGAGCTCGGCCGACGCGGGGCTCTGACCGCTGGTGGCACCGGAGATGACGAGCGTCCCGCCGGGCTTGAGCGACTTGACGGAGTGCGACCAGGTGGCGGCGCCCACCGTCTCGATGACGGCGTCGACGCGGTGCGGCAGCCGGGCCCCCGGCTCGAACGCGCCCTCCGCGCCCAGCTCCACGACCCGCCGCCGCTTGACCTCGTCACGGCTGGTGGCGAACACCCGCAGCCCGGCCGCGGCCCCGAGCACGATCGCCGCGGTGGCCACGCCGCCGCCCGCGCCCTGGACGAGGACGCTGTCGCCGGGGCGTACGTCCGCGTTGGTGAACAGCATGCGGTACGCGGTCAGCCACGCGGTCGGCAGGCAGGCGGCCTCCTCGAAGGAGAGCTCCTTCGGCTTCGGAAGGACGTTCCACGCGGGGACGGCCACGCGCTCGGCGAACGTGCCCTGATAGCGCTCGGTGAGGATCGAACGCGGCTCGCGCGGGCCCACGCCGTGCCCGGTCTGGCCGATGACGGAGTGCACGACGACCTCGTTGCCGTCCCCGTCCACCCCCGCGGCGTCGCAGCCGAGGATCATCGGCAGCGCTTCCTCACCGAGCCCGACGCCACGCAGCGACCACAGGTCGTGGTGGTTGAGCGAGGCGGCCTTGACGTTGACCACGGTCCACCCCGGGGGCGCCGCGGGCTCGGGACGATCGCCCAACTCCAGGCCGTTGAGGGGGTTGTCGCGGTCGGTGTGGGTGGCGTAGGCGGCGAACATGATCCGAACCTAGCGGCGCGCTGCGCTCGGCGGAACCGTACGCGGCTGTGACGCGCGCCGCGATTGCCGCCTGCGGCGGGCTTGTTCCCCAGCCCCGCCCCTTCCCGAGACTGGGGCGCTGCCCCAGACCCCGACGTGCGGGTCCGTTGCCGCCTGCGGCGGGAGCGGCCTGCGGCCGCGTCCTCAAACGCCGGACGGGCTGGATTGTGCGAACCATGACCAGCACATTCAGCCCGTCCGGCGTTTGAGGACAACGCGCGAAGCGTGTTGCGGGGGTCCGGGGTCTCCCCGGTTTCGGGAAGGGGCGGGGCTGGGGAAAGGCCCGCCGCAGGCGCAGACAACCCGCACCCGACAGCGAGCCCCACCACAAGCGCTCACCCCAAAAGGATCAGCGCCCCGCAACCCCCTCCGCCCGAGCCGCCGCAGCCACAGCCGCGGTCACAGCGGGAGCGACCCGCTCGTCGAACGGCGACGGAATGACGCACTCCGCACTGAGCTCGTCCGCCACCACCGCGGCCAGCGCCTCGGCCGCGGCGAGCTTCATGCCCTCGGTGATGCGGGAGGCCCGCACCTGGAGGGCACCGGCGAAGATGCCGGGGAAGGCGAGGACGTTGTTGATCTGGTTCGGATAGTCGCTGCGGCCCGTGGCGACGACGGCCGCGTACTTGTGGGCGACATCCGGGTGGATCTCCGGCGTCGGGTTGGCCATGGCGAAGATCAGCGCGTTCTCGGCCATGGTGGCGACGGCCGACTCCGGGACCGTGCCGCCGGAGACGCCGATGAAGACGTCCGCGCCCGCCAGCGCCGTCTCCAGCGGGCCGGAGAGCCCGGCCTTGTTGGTGAAGCCGGCGAGTTCGCGCTTGACCGGGTTGAGGTCCTCGCGGTCCGTGGACACGATGCCCTTGCGGTCGCACACGGCGACGTCGCCGATGCCCGCCTCCACGAGGATCTTGGCGATGGCCACACCGGCCGCGCCGGCGCCCGAGATGACGGCGCGCAGGCGGCCGAGCGGGCGGTCGGTGAGCGTGGCCGCGTTGCGCAGCGCGGCGAGGGTGACGACGGCGGTGCCGTGCTGGTCGTCGTGGAAGACCGGGATGTCCAGCCGCTCCTGGAGCTTGCGCTCGATCTCGAAGCAGCGCGGCGCGGAGATGTCCTCCAGGTTGACGCCGCCGAAGGAGGGCGCGAGCCGGGCGACGGTCTCGACGATCTCGTCGACCTCCCGGCAGTCGAGCGCGATCGGCACCGCGTCGACCCCGCCGAACTGCTTGAAGAGGATCGCCTTGCCCTCCATCACGGGCAACGACGCCTCCGGCCCGATGTCACCGAGCCCGAGCACCGCGCTGCCGTCCGTGACGACCGCGACGACCTGGGACTTCCAGGTGTAGTCGTGGACGAGCTCCGGCTGTTCGGCGATGGCGCTGCAGACCTTGGCCACGCCCGGTGTGTAGGCGAGGGACAGGTCGTCCCGGTCGCGCACGGGCACGGTCGCCTGGATGGCCATCTTGCCACCACGGTGCAGCGCGAAGGCCGGATCGAAGAGCTCGTCCCGAGCTTCGTCCGCACCGTGGGCGCCGCGAGGATTCACAATCTCCGCTGCCACTTTTATTGACCCCTTTGTCGAATAAGTGTCGAGGGTAGCCGCCCGAGGTAGCGGACCGCCGGGCGCGCCGCACATGCGCCCTGGAGCCCCGGGTCCGGGGGTATAGCTGGTCTTTCTACCGGATGAGCGCCGCGGTCGCCGAGTGAGTTCCGGGACTCCGTCGGGTCGCGGCACCGCCACAAGCACGTCGAAAGCGTGTCGACTGGTGCCGGAAGTCCATGGAGTGAGACAAGAGGTGCGTGATATGGGTCTCACACCGGAGCGGAGCGCCGAAGTCCGGTAGTACGAACCGAGCCGGTACCGCACGGGGATCGCCCGTTATCCGATTTTGACATAGCAGGCCCCCCGAACGGTGCAGTCCAGATGGCAAGATGCCCAAATCACACGAGGTCGCGAACACCCGATGGTGTGTGCTTGCGCCCCCGTATGCCTCCCCGTGTGAAACCCGTGTGACCAGCAGTGTGACCAGTCGGCTATCCCCTTCACCCGCAGGAGGAACCAGCAATGACCGCAAGCACCACCCCTCGCCCGGCCGCCGCCAGGAGTCGTTTGGCCGCCGCCGGCGCGATCGCGGTCGTCGGCGCCCTGCTGCTGACCGGCTGCGGCGACCAGCGGAACAAGCACGGCGGGTCCGGGCAGGGCGCCGAGGGCTCCACGGCCCCGCTCTTCGCCCAACTCCCGGAGGAGATCAAGGCGTCGAAGGTCATCAAGGTCGGGTCCGACATCGCCTATCCGCCCGTGGAGTTCAAGAAGGACGGCAAGACCGTCGGGATCGACCCCGATATCGCCGACGCCCTGGGCAAGGAACTCGGCGTGAAGTTCGAGTTCGACAACGGCACCTTCGACGCCCTGCTGACCGGTCTGCGCTCCAAGCGTTACAACATTGCGATGTCCGCGATGACGGACTCCAAGGACCGGCAGAACGGTGTCGACCCGAAGACGGGCAAGAAGGTGACGGAAGGCGTCGACTTCGTCGACTACTTCACCGCCGGTGTCTCCATCTACACCAAGAAGGGCGACACCAAGGGGATCACGACCTGGGACGACCTCTGCGGCAAGAAGATCGCCGTGCAGCGCGGCACCGTCTCCCACGACCTGGCGAAGTCCGAGTCCGACAAGTGCGACAAGGCGGGCAAGGGCGGCATCAGCATCGAGGCGTTCGACACCGACGTGGAGGCGCAGACCCGGCTGAAGGCCGGTGGCGTCGACGCGGTGTCCAGCGACTTCCCGGTCGCCGCCTACGCGGTGAAGACCGCGGGCGGCGGCAACGACTTCGAGACGGTCGGCGACCAGGTGCAGGCGGCGCCCTACGGCATCGCCGTACCCAAGGAGGCCACCCAGCTGCGGGACGCCCTCAAGGCCGCCCTTGACGCGATCGTCAAGAACGGTACGTACGCGAAGGTCCTCAAGACCTGGGGCGTCGAGGCCGGCGCGGTCAAGGAAGCCAAGATCAACGGCGCTTCCTGACCCGGCTGTCCCGTCCCGCCCGGGCCGCCACCGCCGCGCCGCCGCCCCTCCCCGGGCGAACGGCTCCCCCCGGCTCCCCCGGCCGCGCCCGCCGTACCCGCGCGCACGGCGGACGGCCCGCCCGGCGCCCCCTTTCTTCCCCCGATACGGACCGCTGAAAGGCCATACCGTGACTGCTGCACCCGAAAAGACGGGGCCCGCCGACGCCCCGCCCCCCGGCCGCGAGCCGGAGACCATCAAGGCCATTCCGGTGCGGCACTACGGGCGGTGGATCTCCGCCGTCGTGGTGCTCGTGCTGCTCGGCCTGCTGGTCAACGCCTTCGCCGGCGCGAAGGTGAACTACCACGCCATTCCGGACTACTTGTTCGACTCCTCGGTCCTCACCGGCCTCGGCAAGACCGTCCTGATCTCGGTGCTCGCCATGCTGCTGGGCCTGGTGCTCGGCATCGTGCTGGCGGTGATGCGGCTGTCGAAGAACCCGGTGACCTCGTCGGTCTCCTGGGCCTACATCTGGTTCTTCCGCGGCACCCCGGTCTACGTCCAGCTGCTGCTCTGGTTCAACCTCGCGCTGATCTTCCCGGAGATCAACCTCGGCTTCATCTACCGCGACTACACGAGCTCCTTCATGACGCCCTTCATGGCCGCGCTGCTCGGCCTGGGGCTCAACGAGGCCGCGTACATGTCGGAGATCGTCCGGGCCGGCATCCAGTCCGTCGACGAGGGCCAGACCGAGGCGTCGCACGCGCTCGGCATGAGCCAGGGCAAGACGCTGCGCCGGGTCGTGCTGCCGCAGGCGATGCGCGTCATCGTGCCGCCGACCGGCAACGAGTTCATCAACATGCTCAAGACCTCGTCGCTGGCGGCGAGCGCGGCCCAGTACCTGGAACTGCTGCGCTCCACCTCCGACATCGGGCAGACCACGGGCGCCACGGTGGAGATGCTCTTCCTCGCCGCGACCTGGTACCTGATCCTGACCAGCGTGTTCAGCGTCGGCCAGTTCTATCTGGAGCGGTACTACGCGCGCGGCTCGCTGCGCAGCCTGCCGCTCACCCCCTGGCAGAAGGTCAGGGCCAACCTGGCGTCGATCGGCCAGCGCTCCAAGGAAGGCGTCCGCGCATGAACGCGATGGTGAAGGCCGAGGGCGTGCACAAGTCCTTCGGCGCAGCGCACATCCTCAAGGGGATCGACCTGGAGGTCGCCCAGGGTGAGGTGTTCTGCCTGATCGGCCCGTCCGGCTCGGGCAAGTCCACCTTCCTGCGGTGCATCAACCACCTGGAGAAGATCAACGCCGGGCGGCTGTACGTCGACGGCGAGCTGGTCGGCTACCGGCAGAAGGGCGACAAGCTCTACGAGCTCAAGGACAGCGAGGTGGCCCGCAACCGCCGGGACATCGGCATGGTCTTCCAGCGCTTCAACCTCTTCCCGCACATGACGGCGCTGGCCAATGTGATGGAGGCGCCGATCCAGGTGAAGGGCGAGTCCAAGGCGGCGGCCAAGGAGCGGGCCGTGAAGCTGCTGGACCGGGTGGGCCTGGCCGACAAGGCCGGCAACTACCCCTCGCAGCTCTCCGGCGGCCAGCAGCAGCGCGTGGCGATCGCCCGCGCGCTGGCCATGGAGCCGAAGCTGATGCTCTTCGACGAGCCGACCTCGGCCCTCGACCCGGAGCTGGTGGGTGACGTCCTGGACGTCATGCGCGGGCTCGCCGAGGACGGCATGACGATGATCGTCGTCACCCACGAGATGGGCTTCGCCCGGGAGGTCGGCGACGCGCTGGTCTTCATGGACGACGGCGTGGTGGTGGAATCCGGCCACCCGCGCGACGTGCTCACCAACCCCCAGCACGACCGCACGAAGTCGTTCCTGTCAAAGGTGCTGTAGGGGCTCGGGGGAACCCGGAGGCGGTGGTGCGGGCGGCCCGTCACCACCGCCTCGGCTTTTGCCCCGGCCTTTGTAATACCCTCGATAGAGCGACGGCTATTACGTTTGCCGGGCGCCCGGAAAAAGCCCGCCGGACGGCCGCCCGCACAAGCCATAAGGACCAAAAGTGGAACTGGCCTATTACTCGGACTATGCCGTGCGGCTGGTCAACACCGAGGAGCCCGCGCGCGGCGCCGACACCCTCACCTCGGTCGAGGCGGTGCGCGAACTCTTCGGCGCCGGGGCCCAGGCCGCCCGCCGCGCGTCCGACAGCGACGTCACCCGGCTGCGGTCCGTACGGGCCCGGCTGCGCGCGGTCTTCGAGGCCGCCGACGCGGGCGAGGAGGTACGGGCCGTGGACCTGCTCAACGCCCTGCTGATGGAGTTCCCCGTCAGCCCGCAGATCTCCGGCCACGAGTACCGCGACGAGGACGGCCGCCCCAAGTGGCACATGCACATCGCCGACCACGCGGCCAACGCCAGCGCCTCGTACACCGCGACCGCCTGCATGGGCCTGGCCGTCCACCTCACCGAGCTGGGCGTCGACCGGCTGGGCATCTGCCAGGCCGCCCCCTGCCGCAACGCCTACCTCGACACCTCGACCAACCGCTCGCGCCGCTACTGCTCCGACCGCTGCGCGACCCGCGCCAACGTCGCCGCCTACCGCGCCCGCAAGCGCCTGGAGAGCCGGGAGGCCGAGGCCGCGGCGGGCACCGCCCGCACCGGCCGCAGCGCGGACGCCAGCCACGACAGCAGCGCGCCCACCGAGCGCTGACCCGCCCCCGGCGGCCGCCGCAGCCGCACCCAGGCGCGGGCCACCACGAACTCCTCGGGCACCGTGCCGAACTCGCGGCTGTCGTTCTCCACCAGCGGGTTGTCCCCCATCACCCACCAGCCGCCCCCGCGCCGCTCGACGGCCCGCTTGACGATCAGCAGGTCCTGCCGGAACGGGTGCCGCAGCACCACCACGTCCCCCGGCCGGACGGCGGCCCCGTACTGCACGACGAGCTGGTCCCCGGGGTTCAGCGTCGGCACCATCGACGGGTTGTAGACCTCGGCCAGCCCGATCCGCAGCAGTCCGCGGCGCTCGCGGTCCTGCTCCTGCCCGCGCTCGTCCACTTGCTCCTGCACCTCGGCACCTCCCGGTCCGTTTTTCCTCCACCTGTCGCGGCGGCAGTTCCAGACTGACACCGGACTTTTGTCCTAAGCCCCCCGGGGCACCCGAGAAAAGCCTTCCCACACCGAGTAATCTCGCACCTGAGAAGACGATCACGAGGAAGGACCGTTTTATGCTCTCCCGCCTGTTCGCCCCCAAGGTGCAGGTCAGCGCGCACTGTGACCTGCCGTGCGGCGTTTATGACCCCGCCCAGGCCCGCATCGAGGCCGAGTCGGTCAAGGCAGTCCAGGAGAAGTACCAGGCCAACGAGGACGCGGACTTCCGCACCCGCGCCCTCATCATCAAGGAGCAGCGCGCCGAGCTGGCCAAGCACCACGTCTCGGTGCTGTGGAGCGACTACTTCAAGCCGCCGCACTTCGAGAAGTTCCCCCAGCTGCACCAGCTGGTCAACGACACCCTCAAGGCCCTGAGCGCGGCCAAGGCCTCCAACGACCCGAAGACGGGCGAGAAGGCGCTGGAGCTCATCGCCGAGATCGACCGCATCTTCTGGGAGACGAAGAAGGCCTGACCCGGGCCTTGGTCACTCGACCGGTGGCGGGGATGCCGTGAGGCGTCCCCGCCGCCGGTCGTTCATGTGGTCGGGTCTGTGACCTGCGCAAGAAAGTCGGAGTTCGCCTTCACATCGCGTCCGAGGGACAGGGAGTGTCGGGGCAGCTCACCGAGGAGTTCGAGCAGAGGCTCGGTTCCGGGGCGGTCGCCCGGGAGAAGGCCGAAGACGTCGGGGTAGCGGTCCTCCGTGCCCGCGGTGAAGAAGTCACTGGCTGCCACGCCACGGTCCTCGTCGAGAACGGCAGGCTCGGCACCCGGGGTGATTCGGGGGAAGAGGACGCGGCTGGCGTGTCCTTCGGTGGCCAGGGTCAGACCGAGCCAGGCATGGAGCTGGTCGGGGAAGAACTGGGGCTTGAGCTCCTTCCCCGATTCCTTCCACAGGGGTGTACGGCTGCCGGAGTGGAGGGCGTCGGTGACCTTCCGGTGCTGGGTGGGGTGGAGTTGCTCGCCGCGCTGGACACGTTCGCGGACCTGGTCGTACCAGCCGAGGGCAGCCAGCAGGCCGAGGCCGACGGCTGCGGCCGAGGGCCAGGGCAACACCCGCAGCCGATCGTCCTCGCGGCGGATGAAGACGCGGTCGTTGGCCAGCAACTGCCAGCCGGCACGGGCCAGGAGAAGGGCTGTGGTGGTCTTCCCGGCCCCCTTGCCGCCGAGCGTGAGGACGGTCCGCCCGTCACGGACGACGGCGGAGGCGTGGAGGATGGACCAGCCGTCGGCCAACAGCTGCCCGCGGATGACCTCGCGGGCGAGGCGGGCGGCGGCCAGGGCGACGGGAATGTCCTCGCAGCCGTAGATGTGGAGGTCACCGCCGGGCTCTGCCCGGTAGGCGGTCTTCTCCTCGGACTGGGAGGCGAGCACGGTGCCGTCGTCGTCCCGGTCGAAGAGCATCGGGACGCCCGCGTAGTCGGTCTCCTCGTGCGGGCGGTCGGCCACACACTGAGCGATCCCTGTCACCTTTTCGGGGTTCACGTCAGCGGTCACCAGCGGCCCGGAGCCCGAGGTGGCGCTGCCGGCATTCCACCAGGGGCCGAAGTAGCGAAGAGCCCAGTCGGTCACCACCTTGCTGTTGCTGGTGACGGTCACGGCCTGGGTCGCCGTGGCGATACGGGTAGCGGTCCGGGGCACTGCGGTCTCCTCCTTCTGCGAGGTTTGAGCATGGGCATACAGGTGGGCCAGGGGCGCGTACGCGTCGCGGAGTTCGGCGTTCGCGGCGACCAGCTGCCGCGTCTCGGCGGCATCGAGTCGGGGGAGGCACACGGTTGGGGTTCCGGCGATGAAGCGCAACGGAATTCCCATCCACCGGCCCTCATGGTTGACGGACAGTTCCACCACCGCGTCTGCCAGGCCCAGGCCGGCCCGGAGGGCGGCGATCACGGCCCCGGCCGGACCGCAACGGGAGCGGCCCAGGCCCGCGTTGATCCGGGCAGGCCGGGCGGACAGCTCTTCTCGGACTCGCCGGACCGGCACGGGAACGGGGAGGCCTCCCACCCGGGTGGCCGACGCGCACACCAGCGCCCGGTCGCCGTGCTCGCCGATCACGTGGCCGTCCACGGCCTCGACGGGCACGTCCAGGAGGTACGCAAGGGCAAGTCGGTAACGGGCGGTGTCGGTGTTCGACCCGACCCCGTGGACGCGGGGGCAGCCGGAGACCTCGGCGAACAGGCGGGTCATCACGTCGACCGGATTCGTCACCACGATCACCAGCCCCTGGTAATGGGCCAGTTTCCGGGCGAGGTCCGCGATGACAGAGGCGTTCGCGCCCAGCCCGGCCATACGGACATTCGTCCGGGCCGTGTTGGTGAAGTCGGCCCTGGGGCAGAGCACGACCGCCTCGCAGGAGGCGAGCCGACCGGGGTCGAGGGCGTGAACCGCCCGGACGGGGGAGCCGATGACCTGGCACATGTCCTCCAGATCGGTCACGAGGGCCTGGGCCGAGAGACCCGTGCGGGAGACGATGCGGACGGACTCGCACCAGGCACCGGCCGCCAGCAGCATGGCCACGCTCTGACCGACGGCTCCGGCCCCGATCACCCCGATCGCACCGACCGGCAGCGCGGTCACGACTCCGCCGCCTTCACCACGTCGTCCAGGGCGCGCCGCCACACCTTCGGCGGGTCCGTACCGGCGGTCAGGCTCACGGTGCTCCGATCGAGCAGGGTGCACACAGTGCGGGCCCGCTGGGTGATCTTGCCGGCGTGTTCGGGCAGGGGCAGGTCGGCCGGGCAGGTCAGGTAGGTGCTGAGGATGTTCGTTGCGTCCATCAGCCACAGCACCACGAGCTGCTTGAGCCACACGGATCGCTGCTCGTCGTCCAGGTCGGCCGTCATCGCGTCGGCGAACTCCCCGATGCCTTCAGCCAGGACACGGGCTGCTGCCGGGTCCGGCGGGGAGGCGATCAGGTTCAGCACGGTGCGGGAGATCAGCTTCGCCGCGTCCGCCTGGGCCCGGCCGCGGGACAGGCCGGGATCGAGGAAGACCGGGCGCCCGCCAGGGCCTTCGGGGAAGATCACGTGGTCGGGCTTGAGATCGCCGTAGACCACCGGCCGCCACCCAACCGCCGGAGTGAGCCGCAGCCGCCGCAACCGGCCGACGACCCCGGCCAGCACCTCACCTTCCGGCCCGGCCTTGCGCAAGCAGGTCGGGCCGCTGATCCCGTTGAACTTCCGGTGGAACGTCGAGCCGATGCCCCGCTCCACGATCGCCACTTCAGCAACCGCACGGGCCACGGTGGGCCGTCGGAGCCCCGCCAGCTCGACGAGGACGCGGGTCATCAACTCACCCGCACGGTGCGGTTCCTTGGCAAGGAGATCGGCGAGCGTCGGCCCCGCGACCGGTTCGGTGAACAGCACCCCACGGGTGTGCCCGGCGACCGGGCAGGCCAGCACTCCGGCCTCCTCCCGCAGAATGGCCAGGCACCTGGCCTCCCGCTCCAGCACCGTCCCCGGCGAGCCCTGATAGGCCGCTTGCGCCGCCCGGACCGTAGCCCAGTCCCCGGCCGTACCCCGCAGCACCGACACCAGCGACAGCCCCAGCAGCGAGACCTTCGCGTACAGGGTGCGGTCATCCACCACCAGGCGGCGGACGTAGGTGGTCACGCTCGGCGTGTGGTGCCCGAGCCTGACACCGGCGCCCGGCCACAGCTCGGCCGCGGCCTGCTCGATCTGTTGGTCCGCGTAGGCGAAGACCTCATCCACGGCCGGTACGGCGTTCGACGCGCCCGCCATGTCAGTGTCCTTCCGAAGTGAAGGACACTTCGCTGTCGACCGTGCCAAGAGCCCAGATCCAGCCCAGCGTCACCCCCAGCCAGTCGGCGCGGGTCTTCCTTCCACTGGTCGTGCGGGCCGTGTGCGTCACCGTTGTCTCCTTCGGGGGTGGATGCAGCGAGCTGGCGGCGTGGCGAGGAGGCAGGACGCCGACGGCCCGCTGCGGCTTCGAAATCGCCCTGGGAGCCGGGCGGTGAGCTTCAGTGAACGGCCGTACGGAGAAGGCGAGGAGGGGCCAGGATGTAGGCCCGCGTAGGCCAGGGAGGCGACAGCAGCATGCCGACCAAGGAAGAACTCGCCGAACTCATCCGACACGCGTGCGAGAAACGCGGCTGGGGCCCGAGCAGGCTCGCCCGCGAGGTGAGCATCACCGCCGGGCGGCCACCCGATGCGATCGAGCGGCAGTACGCCCGCCGCTGGATGACGGGCGAGCGCGAGCCGAAGTACTGGCGCCCGTACGTCGTCAAGGCCCTCGACCTGAACCTGGCCGCCCAGGACGAGAGCGAATCCGCCGGGCCCAGGGCAGAGGTCACCGATACCGTGACCTCAGTACTCCAGTTGGGGAGGAGCGACGTGCACCGCCGGAACTTCCTCGCCGCCACGAGCGGTTACGCCCTGAGCGCCCTCGCGCTGCCCGACCTCGACAGCATCACCCGCCGCACCAGGACCGTCCCGGTCGGAGCCGTCCGCGTCGGCGCCGGCGAGGTCGCCGCCGTCAAGCAGATGGTCAAGGCCCTCGGCGACTCGGCCGCCGAGCTCGGCGGAGGCCACGCCCGCCACCTGGCCGTGCGCTACCTCACCGACGACGTCGCGCCTTGGCTGAACGGCCGGTACACCGAAGCCACCGGCCGCGAGCTGTTCGCCGCCACCTCCCAACTCGTCCACCTCGCCGGGTGGATGGCCCAGGACGAAGGCAAAGATGCCGAACACCAAGGCCGGGCACAGCAGTACTACGCACACGCCTACCGTCTCGCCGCCGAAGCCCGTGACCCCGAACTCTCGGCAACCGCCCTGCGCGGCCTGGCCGTCCAGGCCATCGACCTCGGCTTCCGCGCCGAGGCCGTCCAGCTCGGCGAAGCCTGCGTCCACTACGGCAAGGACCTCGACAACCCCCGGGCCGTCGCCTACTACGAGGCCACCCTCGCCAACGCCGCCGCCCAGGACGACGACCGCAGGACGGCCACCCGCCACCTCGCCTTCTCCGAGACCGCCATCAGCCGCTCCGCCGCCGCAGCGGGCGAATCGTGGGCCGCCCACTACTCGCCCGGCCGGTGGGCCCACGAATCCGGGATGATCCTCACCCGCCTCGGCGACCTCGACGCCGCCGAGGAACACCTTCGCCTGGCCCTGGAGATCCACGGCCTCGACCGCCGCCGCACACGCGCGATCGTCCTCGCCGACCTCGGCGGCGTACGGCTCCGCCAAGGCGACGTAGATGGCGCGCTGGCCACATGGAGGGAGTTCGTCGAGTGCGCCGACGGCATCCGCTCGGTGAAAGTCCACACTGCCGCCGTCGACATGCGCATCCGACTCAACCGCTTCAAGGGCATTGCCGAGGCGGACGAACTGCGGCAGAAGGCAGCCCTGCTGGTGTCCTGACCGGGACCATGGGGGCTTCCCCAAGTCTGAGCCTGCGCGTCGATCCCAGAGGCACTCGCCCAAACACACCCACTACCGGTAGTACTACAGCCGGTGGTTCACGTGACGTGACGGCGATCGGCTCGTTGGGCCGTTCGTGGGACTGATGCCGCCGGTGGGCGTGGTGCGGACGAGCG
>NZ_JBFBBD010000068.1:0-37542 GCF_040689515.1 Streptomyces sp. NPDC051173 | reverse complement strand
GCCGGACGGGCTGAATATCAGCCCGTCCGGCGATTGAGGACACCGCGCGAAGCGTGGTTGGGGGTCTGGGGGTCTGGGGGTCTCCCCCAGTTTCGGGAAGGGGCGGGGCTGGGGAAAAAGCCCGCCGCAGGCGCACCCCGCCGGACCGACCCCTAACGCGCGGACGCGCAGCCGTGAACCACCGCCGCCAACCCCGCCGTCTCCGGCGCCGCCCCGCCGGGGAAGGCGAAGCGGCGGCGGTTGTAGCCGAAGGCGAGGCCGCGGCTCGGGTCGGCGAAGGCGAGCGATCCGGCCGCGCCGCTGTGCCCGAAGGACCGCCCGCCCAGGAACGGGAAGGTGTCCGAGACCGCGGAGAAGCCCAGGCCGAAGGCGTTGTGCTGACGCAGGACCAGGTCGTGGCCGACCGAGTGGACCTGGGCGAAATCGGCGGCCGTGGCGGGCGTGAGCAGCGGCTCCTTGCCGTCGACGGTGCTGATGGCCGCCGCGTAGAGCCGGGCGAGGCCGCGCGCGGAGGCCATGCCGCCGACGGAGGCGGGGCCGCCCGCGCGGATGACACGGGAGTTGGGCAGCTCCTCCAGCACGGTCGGCACGGCGTGGTTGAGGTTGAACGCCACGCCCCTGAGGCTCTCCGGCCCGCCGGCGACCTCCAGCAGGGCTCGCTTCTGCTCGGGCGTCGGGTCCATGGGCTGGGTGTTCAACACCCGGTGCTCCTGGTCCTCGGGCAGGCCCATGTAGAAGTCGATGCCGTAGGGCGCGCGGACGCGCGTCTCGTAGAACTCCTGCATGGTCAGCCCCGTCACGCGGCGCACGACCTCGCCGGTGAGGGCGCCGATGACCAGGCCGTGGTAGCCGAAGGCGACGCCCGGCCGCCAGTGCGGGCGCTGCGCGGCCAGCCGCTCGGCTATCACGCGGTCGTCCGCGAGCTCCTCCAGGGTGAGCCCGCCGTCGACGCCGGCCAGGCCCGCGCGGTGGGCGAGCAGTTCGCGCAGCGTGAGGCGGCCCTTGCCCTCGGCGGCGAACTCGGGCCAGTAGTGGCTCACTTCGCGATCCAGGTCGAGGGTGCCGTCCTGGACGAGCATCGCCACGACGAGGTGGGCGGCGCCCTTGGTGGAGGAGAACACCCCGGTGAGGGAGTCGGCCTCGATGCCGGGGCCACCCCACAGGTCGACGACCTGACGGCCGTCCACATAAGCGGCGAGCTGCGCCGAGTGCCCCTCGCGCTCCTCGGCGAGGGACGCCTCGAACACCTCACGCACCGCTTCGTAGCCCTTGGCCACGGTCCCCTGGGCGGCGGCACCGTTCGACATGTGTAACTCCTTGCGGATCGAGGGATGAGCGGGTCCTGTGTCGGTGTGGAGCAGCGCGGGGCGCCGGGATATTCCGCTGACCTGGGAAAAGACCTGCGCTTCCGGCCAATCGGGGGCACGGGGACCGGGATTAGGGCGGATCGGTGGACCTTGCCTCCGTACGTCGCTTTCCTGAGCCTTGTCCGGTGGATGTCGCCGGGCTGCCGGCACAGCCTCATGCTCCGAACAGGCTGAATCACGCACCGCATCAGCCACATCCAGCCCGTTGGGGGCACCCCCGGACGGAGTCTGGGGGAGATTGAGGACACCGCCGCGCAGCGGTGGTGCACAGACGACACCACTCGCGGAACCCGTCACAAGACCGCCGGCCAAGCGCTAGCGTGACCGCATGCCGACCGCTCCCACCGTCCTCGTCACCGGCGCCGCCGGAGGCATCGGCACCTTCCTGCGCGAACTGCTTCCCGGACTCGGCCACCGGCTGCGCCTGTTCGACCGGCGCCCGGTCGAGGGGGAGCCGGACGCCGTCACGGCGGAGCTCCACGACGGCGAGGCGCTGCGCGCGGCCATGGCGGGCGTCGACGCGGTCGTCCACCTCGCGGGGATCCCGGCGGAGGCGCCCTTCGAGGAGATCCTGCGTTCCAACGTCGAGGGCACGTACCGCCTTTACGAGGCGGCACGGCTGGAGGGCGTCCAGCGGGTCGTCCTCGCGTCGAGCAACCACGCCGTCGGCTTCACCCCGGTCCCGGGCGAGGGAGCGCCCCCGATCCCGGCCACGACGCCGCACCGTCCGGACACCTTCTACGGGCTGTCCAAGTGCTTCGGGGAGGACCTCGCCGCCCTCTACTGGCACCGGCACGGGATCGAGTCGGTCTGCCTGCGCATCGGCTCCTGCTTCCGCGCGCCGCGGTCCGTCCGCATGCTGTCCACCTGGCTGAGCCCCGGCGACTGCGCCCGGCTGACGCACGCCGCGCTGACGGCCGAGGGGGTGGGGCACACCGTGGTGTACGGCAGCTCCGCCAACACCCGCCTGTGGTGGGACCTCTCCGGCGCCCGCGCGCTCGGTTACGAGCCCCTGGACGACTCGGAGCCGTACGCCGCCGAGCTCCTAGCGGCGGAGGACGGGGGCCCGGGGCCCGGTGCCGCCTGGCTCGGCGGTCCCTTCTGCGCGGACAGCCCACCCGCCTGGCGGCCCTGACGGCGGCCGGACGGGAATCCGACGTTCGGTAATGGAACCGCAAAGCGCGGCCACTCGTTACCCGGGACATGACCGCTATGACACCCGGCTCGAACATCCCACTGGCCGTCACGCGCGTGACGGTGGACGTCACCGCACCGGTGCGGCTCGACGTTTCGGGCCTGCTGCTCACCGCCGACGGCAAGGTGCGCTCCGACGACGACTTCGTCTTCTACAACCAGCCCAGCGGGCCTGGCGTGACCCACCGCGCCGCGTCCGGCGGCACGCCCGACTCGATCACCGTGGACACCGGCGCGGTGCCGGAGGGCATCGAGAAGATCGTGGTGACGGCCAGCTTGGACGCCGCGGGCGCGACCTTCGCGGGCACCGAGCCGACCGCGACCGTGCGCAGCGCGGACGACGGCGCCGTGCTCGCCACGTTCACCCCGCCGCAGTTGGGCTCGGAGACGGCGCTGGTGGTCGTCGAGGTCTACCGCCGGGCCGGTGCGTGGAAGGTGCGCGCGGTCGGCCAGGGTTACGCGAACGGCCTGGCGGGCATCGCCACGGACTTCGGCGTGAGCGTGGAGGAGCCGGCCGCCCCGCCCGTGCCCGCGCAGGCGCCGCCCGCCGGCCAGTGGGGCGCCCCGGCCGCTCCCCCGGCCCCCGCCGCGCCGCCCGCCTTCCCGCCCGCGCCCGGCAGGATCAACCTCGACAAGGGCCGGGTCAGCCTCCAGAAGAACCAGACGGTCTCCCTGGTCAAGGGCGGCAAGCCGCTCACCCGGTCGGTGCGGATGGGCCTCGGCTGGGAGCCCGCGTACGGCAGCCGCGCCATCGACCTCGACGCCTCGGTGATCGCCTACGGCCCCGACCGCAACATGATCGACGCCTGCTACTTCGGCAAGCTCCAGATCCTCAACGGCGCGATCCAGCACTCGGGTGACAACCTCACCGGTGAGGGCTCGGGAGACGACGAGTCGATCACCGTGCACATGGAGGGCCTGCCGCCCGAGGTGACCGGCCTGGTCTTCACCGTCAGCTCCTTCAACGGCCAGAAGTTCACCCAGGTCGCCAAGGCGTACTGCCGCCTGCTCGACGCCCGCACGGGCGAGGAGCTGGTGCGCTTCGACCTGACGGGGGCCGAGCCCAAGACCGGTGTCCTCATGTGCAAGTTCATCCGGCAGTTCTCGGGCGAGTGGGAGATGACGGCCCTCGGGGAGTACGTGAAGTCAAAGACGGTGCGCGACCTGGTCAAGCCCGCCGCCCAGGCCCTGTGACGCCCCCGCCGGCAGCCCGGCGAGGCGGGCCAGCCGGCGGTAGGAGGCGAGCAGCGCCACCCGGTCGTGGGAAGCGGTGGTGACCAGCACCTCGTCGGCGCCGCTGCGCTCGATCAGCGAGTCGAGCGCGGCGGCCACCTCGTCCTCCGTGCCGTGGATGTGGCCACGCAGCCCGGCCTCGTAGAAGCCGCGCTCCCGGTCCGTCATGGTCAGGGAGTCGATCTCCTCGGCGGAGGTCAGCGGCGGGAAGACGCCGTGCGTACGGGAGTAGGCCAGTGCCCACGCCTCCGGCATCAGCAGGCGGCGGGCCCGCTCGGTGGTCTCCGCCACGGCCACGTTTCCCGCGACGACGACGTAGGGGCGGTCGCGCAGGGCGGAGGGGCGGAAGGCGGCCCGGTAGCGGGCGATGGCGGAGAGCGTCTTCTCCGCGCCGTTCAGGCCGCCGATGACCAGGGCCGCGCCGGCCTCGGCGGCCAACTCGGCGCCCGCTCCGTTGGCGAGGACGAACATCGGCACCCGCAGGCCCTCCGCCGGGCGGGCGTGCACCTCGGGGTGGGCGCGGGCTCCGCCGGTGAAGTAGGCCGTGAGCTCGGCGAGTTGGGCGCCGAAGTCCCCCATGGCGTCCTTGTCCGTGCCGAGCACCCGGCGGATGCCGTCGGTGAAACCCACGGAGCGGCCCAGGCCCATGTCGATCCGGCCCGGGAAGAGGGACTCCAGCACGCCGAACTGTTCGGCGACCACCAGGGTGCGGTGGTTGGGCAGCATCACCCCGCCGGTGCCGACGCGGATGCGGGAGGTCGCGGCCGCGACGGCCGCGGCCAGCACGGTGGGCGCGGAGCCGGCCACTCCGGGCACGCTGTGGTGTTCCGAGACCCAGAAGCGGTGGTAGCCGAGGGCCTCGGCGTCCCGCGCGAAGCGCACGCTCTCGCGGAGGGCTTCTCCTGACTCATGCCCTTGTCGCGTCCGCGACCGGTCGAGAACGGAGAACGGGGTCTTCCTGATACGCGCGCTCACGTCCGCTTCAACAGCGATGCCGCCGGAAGATTCCCGCCTGCGGCGGGGCTTTTTCCCCTACCCGCCCCTTCCCGAACTGGGGCTCGTGCCCCAGGCCCCCGGCTGTCCCGCCGTTGCCGCCTGCGGCGGTGAACGCCCTTCGGGCGTGTCCTCAAACGCCGGACGGGCTGAATGCGCGGACCGTAGTCCGAATCCCTGCACGCACGCAGGCTACGAACCCGCGGTCCGTGAAAAACAGCCCGTCCGGCGTTTGAGGACACCGCGCGAAGCGTGGTGCGGGGTCTGGGGCGGAGCCCCAGTCTCGGGAAGGGGCGGGGTAGGGGAACAAGCGCCGCAGGCGCCCACCGCCCCGCAGCCGGGGGCCTGGGGCACGCGCCCCCGCGCGGCGGAGCCGCACATCAGACGCAGCCGGGAAGGGGCGGGGCTGGGGAAAAGCCCGCCGCAGGCGCAACGCACCCCCACCGATTTCGCCCCCGGCAGAACCCAGTTGGTTCATCCCGAAGGGCCACCCTCCTACCCTGAAGACGTGACCAGCGACGCGTCGAACCGAGCCCGAGTCGTCCCGCTACGCCCGGCAGAAGAGGCCGACTCAGAGGCCAAGGAGCCACTCTGGCGGCACATCGTCGGAGACGTCCTGCGCCGCGAACGCCACGCGCAAGACCGCACGTTGAAGGACGTGGCCGACGCCGCCCGGATCTCCATGCCGTATCTCTCCGAGCTGGAGCGCGGCCGCAAGGAGGCGTCGTCCGAGATGCTCGCCGCCGCGGCCCGCGCGCTCGGTCTGGGACTGACCGATCTCCTGGCCCTGGTCCAGGGCGAGCTCGCCCGCACCGCGGCGGCCGGACGCGGCTCCAGGGTGACCTCGTTCACCGAGTTCACCGAGCGGACCCACCGTCGTACCGCCGCCCCGGCGGCGCGTCGGCAGGGCGAGGTGCGCCTCGCGGCGTGACCGGCGGCCGTACCCCCGCTGAACGACGGCCGCCGGAGCCCGTGGTGGGTCAGGCGGCCGGTGTCCGCCGGCTGAGCACCTGGTCGGCCAGTCCGTACGCCACCGCCTCGTGCGCCGTGAAGACCTTGTCGCGGTCCATGTCCGCGCGCAGGGTCGCCACGTCGTGGTGCGTGTGCCGGGAGAGGACCTCCTCGACCTGCGAGCGGACCCGCAGCATCTCCTTGGCCTGGAGGGCGAGGTCGGAGACCGTTCCCTGCTGGCCGCCGCTCGCGGGCTGCCCCAGCAGGACCCGGGAGTGCTCCAGGATGAACCGCCGCCCCGGGTCGCCCCCGGCGAGCAGCACCGCCGCGGTCGAGACCGCCTGTCCGACGCAGAACGTGGAGATCGGCGAGCTGACGAACGTCATCGTGTCGTAGATCGCCATGAGGGAGGTGAACGAGCCGCCGGGCGAATTGAGATAGATCCCGATCTCGGCGTCCGGGCTCGACGATTCGAGGTGGAGCAGCTGGGCGATGACGACGTTCGCGACGCCGTCGTCGATCTCCGTCCCGAGGAAGATGATCCGCTCGGACAGCAGCCGGCTGTAGATGTCGTACGCCCGCTCGCCCGACGAGGTGCGCTCGACGACGGTCGGGATCGTGTACTGCCCCATCTCAGATCCCCATCCGTCGGCGCGAGGCGGCGGGGCGGACGTCGTCGAGCGACTGGACGACGTGGTCCACCATGCCGTATTCCTGGGCCTGTTCAGCCGTGAACCAGCGGTCCCGGTCGCCGTCGCGGGAGATCGTCTCCTCGCTCTGCCCGGTGTGCTCCGCGGTGATCCGCTCGATGGCCCTCTTCGTGAACTCCAGGTTCTCCGCCTGGATCGCGATGTCGGCGGTGGTCCCGCCGATGCCCGCGGACGGCTGGTGCATCATGATGCGCGCGTTCGGCAGGGCGTAGCGCTTTCCCGACGCGCCTACGGTGAGCAGGAATTGGCCCATGCTCGCGGCGAATCCCATGACGAGCGTGGAGACGTCGTTGGGGATCAGCCGCATCGTGTCGTAGATCGCGAGCCCGGCCGACACGGACCCGCCGGGGCTGTTGATGTAAAGGCCGATGTCGGCCCGCGGATCCTCCGCGGAGAGCAGGAGCAGCTGCGCGCAGACGCGGTTCGCAGAAACCTCGTCCACCTGGGTGCCGAGGAAGACGATGCGCTGGGCGAGGAGTTGGGCGGAGAGGTGGTCGTCGAACCGCGACGGAGGAGTGTCCCCCTCGGCGGCCCGCGGGGCCTGGGACGGGTCCCACCCGGTGGTGAGCATGGACATGCGTGCCTCCCTGTGAAGACGCGGCTCCCGTTGCCGCGACCCCTCCACTTTCGGCCCGCCCTCGCCCGGACGACAGCCTTCTCTGCCAGGGGCAGATCTGCCGAGGGCAGAGCGACGAAGCCCTGTCCTGGGGGCTTTTGGTCCACGTCACCCGTTTGGAGTAGCTGAGCGGGTGCGGTGCGTGTGGGGCGGCTTTCCTGGGGGAGATACGAGGCTCACCCGATCGCAGCAAGGGAGACCGCCATGAGCGTGATGGACAAGCTCAAGCAGATGCTGAAGGGACACGAGGACCAGGCCGGGAAGGGCATCGACAAGGCCGGTGACTTCGTCGACGAGAAGACCCAGGGCAAGTACAGCAGTCAGGTCGACACCGCTCAGGACAAGCTCAAGGAGCAACTGGGACGCGACCAGGACCAGCCTCCCCAGTCGTAGCGCGGAGATTCACCTCTGCGGCGTGCCGGGCGGGCTTGAGCGGTTGCGCCGGGCGGGTCGGCCGCGCTCGAGGTGAGAGACCGCCCCCTCCCAGGAGCTGAAGACCCCTGCCCGATCCATGGGGGCGACAACCGCCCCTCCAGCCCACGTCGGGCCACGCCTTCGGCGATGCGCTGCAACCCGGCCCGAACGTCCTCTTCAGTCAGCACGGGCAGCCCAACGGCAATACGGCGACGTTCGGAGTCCAGGACCCGGTACAGCTCACGGTCCGACACATGCCGCCCCCACCACTCACCCGCCCAGAACCCGACCGACGCCACGACTTCCCGCACGCCCCGCCCCTCACCGCTGCTCCTTCACCTGCGTCGCGCGGAAGAAGGCCGTATTCACAGCCCTGAACATCGTGTGCCCGGTCCGGCCGGCGTGCTTCAAGGCCCATTCCTGCGGGACCGTAGGAGCCTCGGACGCCTCGGACGAGGTGTCGCACGAAGTGCACTCCATCTCAAAGATCGGCGGACTTCCCGTGACGTCGAACTGCAACCGCCAGTCCACGAACCGCAACACCGACCGAGCCGCCATCACCGCACCCCGCGCCCGTTGCGCAAGACGTCGACGCGCTGTGTCAGACCCACCCGCAGAGCATGCTCGTCCTTGAAGACGAGTACGACCTCCCGCTTGCCCAGCCGGTCCCGTTCCTTGCGGACCGCCTTGACTTCCTGCCACTTGCCACGGATGTTCACCATGTCCCCCGCCCGGACCGTCGTCCCCAATACCTCCGCCATCACGCGTCCTTTCGTCCGGGAGCCGTCAGCACGGCCCATACCGACTTGCCGATTCCGTCCCGGTCGCTCACGCCCCAGGAGTCCGAGAGCGCGGCCACGAGTTCCAGGCCGCGACCGCCTTCCGAGTTCTGGCCGCAGGGCCGGGGGCGCGTACTGTCGGCGTCGTCAACCTGGATGCGTAGACCGTTGGGCTGAGGCAGGAACCGGGTCTCGATCTCCCGCCCCGGGGGCACTCGGTGGGACACCATCGTCGATGACCGTCCCTTCATGGCCAACGTGCTCTCATGCATGAGCCTGCAAGCGACTTACGAGGACCGTCCGGCCGACGCCATCGCGCTCTCGACCGCAGCCCAGGACTGCACCCGATGGCACGGCGGAACACCGCGCGTCATGTCGATGCTGTCCATGCGGGAAGCGTTCGCCCACGCGGCGATGAACAACCGGACGGCGACTCACGCCGCGATCAAGGACGCACAGAGCCACTTCGGGCGGATCTCCGACTCGGACGACGACCCGTCGTGGGTCGCGTACTTCGATGAGACCAAGCTGATCGTGGACACCGGCATCGCCTACGGCCGACTCGGGGAAGCCGATGCGGCCGAGCCGCTCGTCACCGACGCCTTGCGGCGGGGACACGAAGGCAACCAGCGCGGACGTGCCTTCCACTCGTTCTGGCTGGCCAGGATCCAGTTGCAACGTGGCAACCTCGACCAGGCGTGCCGCACCGCCGGCGGAGCGCTGGACATCGCGTCCGCGGTCGACTCCAAGCGGGTCACCGGACACCTACGGGAGTTCCACCAGCTGCTGCTGCCTCACCGGAGGGAGCCCGCAGTCAGGACGTTCGAGATGCAGTTGCGGGCCGCCCTGCGGTGAGCACCCGGTCAGCGAATCGATTCGTCCATGAGCACGTAGAGCAGGCCCACGAGAGAGCCGCTGCTGACGATCTCCCGCCGGTCGATCATGCCGCGCACCTCGTCCAACGGGATCCACTCGATCCGGTCCGACTCGTTCTTCTCCGTGGGCGGCGCGATGTGCGTAGCGCCGTCGGCCCGGAACACATAGTGCTCCGAGTCCGTGATCCCGTTCGCGGGCTCGGCGTAGATCAGCGGCTTGATGGGCCCCGGACGCCAGCCCGTCTCCTCCTCGACCTCACGAGCGGCGGCCTCTTCCGGGGTCTCTCCCTCTTCGATCAGCCCCATGGGCAGCTCCCACGCCCACTTGTCCGTGATGAAGCGGTGCCGCCACATCATCAGGACCTCACGCCGGTCGTTGACCACAGCAGCCACGGCCAGATGGCGAAGCCGCACCACGTGATGCTCCCACCGCTTCCCGTCCGGCTGCTCGACATCGACAAGGCACAGATTCACCCAGGAATTCGTATAGATCTGTCGTTCGCCGTGGGTCTTCCACTGCATGTGTGTTGCCCCTCTCGCCGTCAACGCCCAGCATCCCAGAGGGTGATGCGAGTTGCGGAGGGAGTGGGATCAAGGTCGCCGAGCGGTGGATAGGCGAAGACGGCCTGGGGTGTCTGCCGTTGAGGCAACGGGATCTGGCGTTGTGGCGCCCCTCAGTTCCGCAGACCGTGGCTGGGCTCCTCAACGAGGCGGTCGGCCCAGCCTGCACAGCGGCAGATGACGAAAGGAACCGTCACGGCCTCAGCCGTCCGCCGAAGCGACCCCGATCGGGCAGCTCACGCCCGTCCCGCCGATCCCGCAATACCCCGCGGGGTTCTTGTCGAGGTATTGCTGGTGGTAAGGCTCCGCCGCGAAGAACGGCCCCGCCGGCAGGATTTCCGTGGTGATCGTGCCGTAGCCCGAGCGCTGGAGGACCGACTGGTAGGCGTCCCGGGAGGATTCCGCCGTCGACTGCTGTACGGGGGAATGGGTGTAGATCGCCGAGCGGTACTGCGTGCCCCTGTCGTTGCCCTGGCGGAAGCCCTGGGTGGGGTCGTGGGATTCCCAGAAGAGCTTCAGGAGGGATTCGTAGGAGACGGCGGACGGGTCGAAGACGACGCGTACGGCCTCCGTGTGGCCGGTGAGGCCGCTGCATACCTCTTCGTACGCCGGGTTGAGGGTGTGGCCGCCCTGGTAGCCGACCAGCGTCGTCCACACGCCTGGCGTCTGCCAGAACTTGCGCTCGGCGCCCCAGAAGCAGCCCAGGGCGAAGTCGGCCACGACCAGGCCCTCGGGGTAGGGGCCGGCGAGGGGATTGCCCAGGACCGTGTGGCGCTCGGGGAGCGCGAATTCCGGTTCCGGGCGGCCCTTGAGGGCCTCGTCCGGGGTCGGCAGGCGGGTTTCGTGGCGCGAGAACAGCATGGCGGCGGCTCCAAGGGAGGTGGCGTCCTCCCTACAACGTACGAGAGCGGAGGCCGATTCCCGGCGCTCAGCTCCGGCCGGAGCGCTGCCAGCCCGCGACCGCGAGCGCCCGGTACGTCGCGTACGCCGCGACCGGGTCCGCCTCGTACGACCACGGCACCGCCCCGATGTGCCCGTCGACCGCGCGCAGCTGCTCCACCGCCTCCCCGTACCGCTCCGTGCGGATCAGGAACCACGCCAGCAGGTGGCGCACGTGCGGCAGCACAGGGTGATCGGCGGGCGCGCCCGAGACCGCGAACAGGGCACCCTCGACCGCTTCCGAGACCACGACACCGTGGAACGCCTCGCGGGAGAGCATGTCCGGCAGGTGGTCGTGGACGGCGAAGAGCGGGAGGGCCGGCAGCAGGCTGCCCGCCGGGGCCGACGCGGCGGCGCGCCGGGCGAAGGCGTCGGCCTGCTCCCGCGAGCCGTGCCACTTCGCGCTCCAGTAGCGCAGGGCGGCCAGATGTGCCCCCATGTGGTGTGGCGCCCGGCTGACGACCGTCTCCCAGAGGGACTGGAATTCCGCTTCGCTGGCGCGGAGCCCCCGCGCGACGCCCAGCTGCACGATGTACGGCACGGGGTCGCCCGGGGCCAGCAGGGCGGCCTCCCCGCACACCGTGCGGGCCTCCTCCAGGATCATCCGGTAGTCCTGCGAGGACGGGTCACGCATCGCCTGCTGGACGAGGAACTCCGCCTGCACCGCCGCGCCGCCCGCGTCCTTCGGGGCCACGGCACGCCAGTGCCGCAGCCACATCCCGCCGGTGCCGGGCGACTCCGCCAGCTCCTGGGCGGCGGCGCCCGCCAGGGTCTGCACGCGCTGCCAGCGCAGCTCGGGGTCGGTGGTGGCGGCCGTGCGGGCCAGGAGGTCGGCGGCGGGCTTCCAGTCCTGCGTGCGGCGCGCCTCCTCGACGGCCGCCAGCAGCTGAGGGTCGGGCCCCGGCAGCCGGACGTCCAGCTGCTCGACGGGGACGAAGCCGTACGCCCCGGCGGGGTCGACGGCCGCCTCGTGCCCTTGGAGCGCGTCCTGCCCGGCGCGCCTGCGGCGGAGCGCGGGGGCGACCAGGACGCCGCAGATCACGACGACGGCGAACAGGATGAACAGATACTCCATGGGCTTTCCTGACAGAACGGGGCAGAAACGGGAGAGGGGACGAGGGCGAGGACAGCGGCCCTATGAGTGACAACGCCGCAGCCCCGCGGATCGTTCATCCTCCGGTTACAAATGACAGGAGTGTTCACGTGAACGGGGTACTACCCTCGGTGCAATGAGCGACCAGCACTCTTTTGAAACCCTCGCCATCCACGCAGGTCAGGAGGCGGATCCGCTGACCGGGGCCGTGGTCCCGCCCATCTACCAAGTCTCCACCTACAAGCAGGACGGCGTCGGCGGCCTGCGGAACGGCTACGAGTACAGCCGGAGCGCCAACCCCACGCGCACCGCGCTGGAGGAGAACCTGGCGGCGCTGGAGGGCGGCCGCCGCGGTCTCGCCTTCGCGTCGGGCCTGGCCGCCGAGGACTGCCTGCTGCGTACGCTGCTGTCGCCCGGCGACCACGTCGTCATCCCCGACGACGCCTACGGCGGAACGTTCCGGCTCTTCGCGAAGGTCGTCAGCCGCTGGGGCGTCGAGTGGTCGGTGGCCAACACCTCGGACCCGGCGGCGGTGCGTGCCGCGATCACGCCGCGCACGAAGGCCGTGTGGGTCGAGACGCCGTCCAACCCGCTGCTCGGCATCACCGACATCGCGGCCGTCGCGGGCGTCGCCCACGAGGCCGGCGCGAAGCTGGTCGTCGACAACACCTTCGCCAGCCCCTACCTCCAGCAGCCGCTGTCGCTGGGCGCCGACGTGGTCGTCCACTCCACCACGAAGTACATGGGCGGCCACTCCGACGTCGTCGGCGGCGCGCTCGTCACGGCGGACACGGCCCTGGCCGACGAGCTGGCGTACCACCAGAACGCGATGGGTGCCGTCGCCGGCCCCTTCGACTCCTGGCTGACGCTGCGCGGCATCAAGACGCTCGCCGTCCGCATGGACCGGCACAGCGCCAACGCCGAGCGCGTGGCCGAGATGCTGGTGTCCCACCCGAAGGTGACCCAGGTCTTCTACCCGGGCCTGCCGGAGCACGCGCTGCACGAGGTCGCGGCCAAGCAGATGCGCGCCTTCGGCGGCATGGTGTCCTTCCGCGTCGCGGGCGGCGAGGAGGCGGCGGTCGAGGTCTGCAACCGCGCCGAGCTGTTCACCCTCGGTGAGTCCCTGGGCGGCGTGGAGTCGCTGATCGAGCACCCGGGCCGGATGACGCACGCGTCCACGGCCGGTTCCCCGCTGGAGGTCCCGGCGGACCTCGTGCGCCTGTCGGTCGGCATCGAGTCGGCGGACGACCTGCTGGCGGACCTGTCGCGGGCGCTGGGCTGACGGCAGGTTTCCCGGCCGCGGCCGGTGTCCTCGAAGGCCGGCGGGCGCCCGTTCACGGACCGTCCGGCGCTTGAGGACACCTACCAGCCGCGCAGCGGCGGCGCCACGTCCGCCGGTGGTGGGGCCCACGGCCGGGCCGTCGCGGCCCATACGCAGAAGGCCGCCAGCGCCACCAGCAGCACACCCCAGGCCACGGCCCGGAGCACCCGCCGTCTGCGCAGCAGGCGGCGGCCCTGCTCGGCCGCCCGCAGGGCGAGGTCGGGTGGGACCGCCGGATGCGGGCGTTCCAGCATCCGGCGTATCTCGTCCTCTTTACGGTCGTGCGGGCTCACGGCACACCCGACGGCGTACGGCGGCTGCGCAGGACGGCCACCGCGCGCGTGCACAGCACGCGTACGCGCTCCGTCGGCAGGCCGAGACAGGCCGCGACCTGTTCCTCGGCGATGCCCTCGTGGAGGCGCAGCACGAGCACCAGCCGCTCCCGTGGAGCGAGCTGTTCCAGGGCGCCGTGGGTGCGGCGGTAGCGCCGGGCGGAGCGGGCGAACCGGGCCGCGAGTTCCTGCCGGGCGTGCTCGTAGGGGTCCTCGCCGCGCAGCCGGTCCCAGCAGGCGTACGTGTCGGCCAGGGCGGCCGTCAGCAGCCGCTCGGCGGCCTCGTGCGGGCCCGCGCCGGTGAGGCTGTTCTTCCCGGTCTCCCCGGTCTGTCCGTTCTCCCCGGTGAGCAGCACGGCGGCACGCAGCAGTCTGCCGCCCGCGCCCCCGACGAACGCCTCGAACTCCCGGGCGCGACGGCGTTCCCGGGCCGCCTGTCGCTCTCGCACCCCGCCTCCGCGCGCTGCTGTCCGTACGCACCAGGTCCGTACGCACCAGGAGAGGGCAGCCGGCGGTGTCCGGTCAAGAGGTCGTCAAGAGGTGGGTGCGACCGGCAGGAGCGCGTCGGAGAGCGCGGAGTTGAAGCGGGTGAGCAGGCCGCAGAAGGTGTCCCGCTCGTCCTCCGTCCAGGTCTGCGTGATGAGTGCCATCAGCTCGCGCCGTGAGGCCCGCACCTCGTCGAGGCGGGCCTTGCCGCGCGGGGAGAGCTGGAGGACGACGGCGCGGCCGTCCTCGGGGTGCGAAGTGCGCTTGACGAGGCCGGTGTCGACCAGCGGCGCCACCTGGCGGGTGACGGTCGAGGAGTCGATTCCCATGCCCGCGGCGAGCGCCTTGACGCCCATCGGGCCTTCCTGGTCGAGGCGGTTGAGCAGTAGATAGGCGGCGCGGTCCATGGAGTTGCGGACCTGGCCTACACCGCCGAGCCGGGTCTGTTCGGCGCGGCGGGCGAAGACGGCCACCTGGTGCTGGAGGGCGTCGAGGACGCCTGGGGCGAGGTCGGTCTTCATGTCCGAAGGGGTGGGCATGGCCTGGGGCTCACTTCGTGCGGCGGGCAGGGAATCGCTGAGGATTGGGGGACAGAGTACGCGGCCGGAAGGGCGCCCGTACGGGGCCTTGGCAAACCGCTCGGTATGCGGTGCTTGCGTGGTCCCGTACGCCTCGCCGTACGCCGTGCCGGTATGTCGCGCTGTATCCCTCCTGCGGCGGTCGTCACAGGTGCGAGCTGCGAGACTGGGCGGCATGGCTGCACGAGTTGGTGACGAGGACGGCTTCGCGGTGTCCCCCAAGTCCGACGTATCCGCCCTGCCGGGGGCGCTTCCGCAGATGTCCGGCACATCCCTGCCGACCGTCACGCTCGACGAGGTGCGCGACGCCCAGAAGATGCTCTCCGGGGTGGCCCGGACGACCGTGCTGGAGGGCAGTCGTTTCCTGTCCGGGCTGGTCGGGGCGCCGGTCCACCTGAAGTGCGAGAACCTCCAGCGGACCGGCTCCTTCAAGGTGCGCGGCGCGTACGCGCGTATCGCGGGGCTCTCCGAACAGGAGCGCGCGGCGGGCGTGGTGGCCGCCAGCGCGGGCAACCACGCGCAGGGCGTGGCCCTGGCCGCCGCGCTCCTGGGCGTGCGCTCCACGGTGTTCATGCCGGAGGGCGCGCCCCTGCCGAAGGTCGCCGCGACCCGGGAGTACGGTGCGGAGGTGCGCCTGTACGGGCAGATCGTCGACGAGACGATGCGGGCGGCGCAGGAGTACGCGCGGACGACCGGCGCGGTCTTCATCCACCCCTTCGACCACCCGGACGTCATCGCGGGCCAGGGCACGGTGGGCCTGGAGATCCTGGAGCAGTGCCCCGAGGTCCGCACGATCGTGGTGGGCATCGGCGGCGGCGGGCTGGCCGCGGGCATCGCGGTGGCGGTGAAGGCGCTGCGGCCCGACGTGCGGATCGTGGGCGTGCAGGCCGCGGGCGCGGCCGCCTACCCGCCCTCGCTGGCGGCCGGCCACCCGGTGTCGATCGAGGCACCGGTGACGATGGCGGACGGCATCAAGGTGGGCCGCCCAGGTGAGGCGCCCTTCCGGATCGTCCAGGAGCTGGTGGACGAGGTCCGTACGGTCTCCGAGGACGAGCTGTCCAGCGCGCTGCTGCTCTGCCTGGAGCGGGCGAAGCTGGTGGTGGAGCCGGCCGGGGCGAGCCCGGTGGCGGCGCTGCTGTCGGACCCCGGCTCCTTCGAGGGTCCGGTGGTCGCGGTGCTCTCCGGCGGCAACGTGGACCCGCTGCTGATGCAGCGCATCCTGCGGCACGGCATGGCGGCCGCGGGCCGCTATCTGTCGCTGCGGCTGCGGCTGACGGACCGGCCCGGGGCGCTGGCCGCGCTCCTGGAGGTGCTCTCGGAGGTCGACGCCAACGTCCTCGACGTGAGCCACGTGCGGACCGATCCGCGGCTGGGGCTCACCGAGGCGGAAGTGGAGTTGCATTTGGAGACCAAGGGGCCGGAGCACTGTTCCGAGGTGGCAGCGGCCTTGCGGGACGCGGGATATCTGGTCATGGATTGATGCGGTGAGGAGGTTCATTCACAGGGCGGAATGACTACGTCGAACGTAAAATCGCGTAATACGTCATCCAAACGGGGAGAACCTCCATGCCAGGCGCTATTTTTGCCGAAGGCCTGGTCAAGACTTTCGGCGATGTCAGGGCTCTGGACGGCGTCGATCTCGACGTACCGGAAGGAACCGTTCTAGGACTGCTCGGCCCCAACGGCGCCGGCAAGACCACCGCCGTACGCGTGCTCACCACCCTCATCAAGCCCGACCGGGGAACGGCTGTGGTGGCGGGCATCGACGTACTGAAGAAACCCAACGAGGTCCGCCGCGCCATCGGACTCTCCGGCCAATTCGCCGCTGTCGACGAATATCTGACGGGCCGTGAGAATTTGCGGATGGTCGGCCAGCTTTACCAGATGAGCGCGCGTGATGCGAAAGTGCGTGCGGGGGAATTGCTGGAGCGCTTCCATCTCGGTGATGCCGCGGACCGCATCGCCAAGACGTATTCCGGCGGCATGCGCCGCCGCCTCGACCTCGCCGCGGCCCTGGTGGTCAGCCCGCCCGTGATGTTCATGGACGAGCCGACCACCGGCCTCGACCCGCGCAACCGGCAGGAGCTGTGGGAGGTCATCCAGGAGCTCGTCGCCGGCGGCACGACCCTGCTGCTCACCACGCAGTATCTGGAGGAGGCCGACCACCTCGCGCACGACATCGCGGTGGTCGACCACGGCCGGGTCATCGCGCGCGGCACCTCCGACGAGCTCAAGGCCCGCACGGGCGGCGAGCGCGTCGAGGTCGTCGTGCACGCGCCCGAGCACATCCGCGTCGCCGACGAGGTCCTGCGCGGCTTCGGCAAGGGCGAGTCCAAGATCGAGTCGCACACCCGCAAGGTCACCGTCCCGGTGTCCGGCGGCGCGAAGCTGCTCGCCGAGGTCATCAGAGAGCTCGACGGGCGGGGCATCGAGATCGACGACATCGCGCTGCGCCGTCCGACGCTGGACGACGTCTTCATCTCGCTCACCGGGCACGCCGCCGTGTCCGAGGAGGAGCAGGACAGGAAGGAGGCGGCCTCGTGAGCACCCTCAGCGGCGCCGCTGCCAGGACCGTGACACCCGGGGCGCTCGGTGGCGTCGGCCAGTCCGTGCGCGACTCCCTGGTCGTCGCCAGGCGCAATCTGATCCGGATGGCGCGGATCCCGGAGGTGGTCATCTTCGGGCTGATCCAGCCGATCATGTTCGTCGTGCTGTTCAGCTACGTCTTCGGCGGCTCGATCGCCGTGGGCGGCAACACCGACCCCTCGGCCTACCGCCAGTTCCTGATGGCGGGCATCTTCGCCCAGACCGTCACCTTCGCCACGGCGGGTGCGGGCGCGGGCATCGCCGACGACATGCACAAGGGCCTCATCGACCGCTTCCGTTCCCTGCCCATGGCGCGCGGGGCCGTCCTCACCGGCCGTACGCTCGCCGACCTGGTGCAGACCGCGCTGACGCTGGTGGTGCTGGCGATCGTCGCGGTGATCGTGGGATGGCGGACGCACGCGGGCATTCCCGAGGCGGTGGCGGGCTTCGCCCTGCTGCTCCTGCTCGGGTACGCCTTCTCCTGGATCGGTGCCCTGATCGGGCTGTCCGTGCGCACCCCGGAGGCGGCCACCTCGGGCGGGCTGATCTGGCTCTTCCCGCTGACCTTCATCTCGAACGCGTTCGTGCCGTCCGACAACATGCCGACGGTGCTGCGCGCCATCGCCGAGTGGAACCCCTTCAGCGCGACCGTGCAGGCGGCCAGGCGGCTCTTCGGCAATCTGCCGGACGGCTATCCGGTGCCGGCCGCGTGGCCGATGCAGCACCCGGTGTGGGCCTCGCTGATCTGGTCGGTGGTGATCATCGTGGTCTTCCGGACGCTGTCGGTGCGGAAGTACCGCTCGGCCACCGCCTGAGTTCACAGCCCGAGACCACCGCCCGAGTGGCTCGTGGCCGTGGAACGCCGAAGAGCCCCGGATCCTCGGATCCGGGGCTCTTCGGGCGGGCTCAGCCCTGGTACGGCTTGGCGTCCAGGATGCGGACCTTGGCCTTGCGGCCGTTGGGCAGCTCGTACTCCGCGTCGGCGCCGATCTTCTTGCCGTTCACGCCGGTGCCCAGCGGGGACTGCGGGGAGTAGGTCTCGATGTCCGAGCTCGCGTACTCCCGGGAGGCCAGCAGGAAGTCCAGCGTGTCGTCCGGGTCGCCGTCGAAGGCGATGGTGACGACCATGCCGGGGGCGACCATGCCGTCCGCGGCGGGAGCCTCGCCGACCTTGGCGTTCTCCAGCAGCTGGGTGAGCTGGCGAACACGGAGCTCCTGCTTGCCCTGCTCCTCCTTGGCCGCGTGGTAACCGCCGTTCTCTCGCAGGTCACCCTCCTCGCGGGCCGCCGCGATCTTCATCGCGATCTCGGTGCGAGCGGGACCAGACAGGTACTCCAGCTCGGCCTTGAGCTGGTCGTACGCCTCCTGAGTCAGCCAGGTGACGTTGTCGCTGGTCTGGGTCACAGGTGCTCCTCGTCGGTACTGGGGAAAAACTTGGGGATACATCGGGGATACAAATGAACGCCCTACTCAGAAGGGTGCACCTTCAAAGGTGGGCGAAACCACGAGCCTAACAATTAGGTCCGGAAAGGGGGAAGAAGCTGCGGGGAGGAACCGTGCAAGAAACGCGTCAACGCAGGTCAGGGCGGTGAAGGCCCGCCGTCGGCGGCTGGACGCCGTGTCCCCGGAGCCGCGGCGTGCGGGGATCCGGACCTGCGGCGTTAGGCGGCCCGAGGCCCTGGCTCCGGGGCGGCCGGGCCGCGGGGCTACTTGGTCGTGCAGCCCTCGAGATCGGTGGCGGCCGCGTGCTGGGTGGTGCGCATCGTGACCCGCTCGGTGAAGTGCTCCTCCTTGCGGTCCAGCCGGATGTCCATCCGGCCGACCTCGGAGCCGTCGCTGCCCAGCGAACGCAGGGTGCACACGCCGACGTCGTCCTTGCTCTTGCGGACCTCCAGCACCGCCTGCACGGTGGTGTCCGACATGGGCTTGGAGCGGATCAGCTGCGCGGAGACGTCCGTCTTGGTGACGTAATGCACACCGAACCAGATGAGCAGGCCGGCCAGCGCCACACCCAGCACCGTGCCGACGATCTTGAGCTGGCGGTCCGCACGCCGGTCGGCCGACCGGCCGTAACGGCCTTCGGGGAGGCCCTCGCGCACCGCAGTCATGGTCTTCCTCCTGCTCGGGGGCCGGCTCCGTCGACCGGAATGAAACGTCTCCCTCTTCGGTCACTATAGGAGGCGCCCCGAAACACCGATAAGACGGGCCATGACCAGTGACTGAGGATCAAGCCTTGACTGAGCAGCTGCGACTGATGGCCGTGCACGCCCACCCCGACGACGAGTCGAGCAAGGGCGCGGCCACGATGGCCAAGTACGTGTCCGAGGGGGTGGACGTGCTGGTCGCGACCTGCACGGGTGGTGAGCGCGGCTCCATCCTCAACCCCAAGCTCCAGGGCGACCCCTATATCGAGGAGCACATCCACGAGGTGCGCGCCAAGGAGATGGACGAGGCGCGCGACATCCTCGGGGTGAAGCAGGAGTGGCTGGGCTTCGTGGACTCCGGGCTGCCCGAGGGTGACCCGCTGCCCCCGCTGCCCGAGGGCTGCTTCGCGCTCCAGGACGTCGACGAGGCGGCCGGTGCGCTCGTGAAGCTCATCCGTGAGTTCCGCCCGCACGTGATCACCACGTACGACGAGAACGGCGGCTATCCGCACCCCGACCACATCATGACCCACAAGATCTCGATGGTGGCCTTCGAGGCGGCGGGCGACCCCGAGCGCTACCCCGAGGCCGGCGAGCCCTGGCAGCCGCTGAAGCTCTACTACAACCAGGGCTTCAACCGGCCGCGCACCCTCGCCCTCCACGAGGCGCTCCTGGCGCGGGGCATGGAGTCCCCGTACGGGGAGTGGCTGGAGCGCTGGCACAAGATGGGCCGCGAGCGGACCCTGACCACCTATGTGCCCTGCGGTGACTTCTTCGAGATCCGTGACAAGGCGCTGATCGCGCACGCCACGCAGATCGACCCCGACGGCGGCTGGTTCCGGGTCCCGCTGGACCTCCAGCGGGAGGTCTGGCCCACCGAGGAATACGAGCTGGCGAAGTCTCTCGTCGGGACATCCCTCCCCGAGGACGACCTCTTCGCGGGCATCCGCAACAATTGACCCCATGATGAGCGCGACTGTCACCCTCGCCGCCACCCGCCTCGTGCCGCTCGCCGCTGATGATCTTGACAAGAACAAGGTCACCCCCGGCGTGCTCGGCTTCATCGTCTTCGCTCTCCTCGGCGCCGCCGTGTGGATGCTGATGAAGAGCATGAACAAGCACATGAAGAAGGTGGCCTTCGAGGAGATCCCGGAAGGTGCGGCCGCGATGGCCGCGACCCCGGCCTCCGCTTCGGCCCCGGCGGCCCGCCGTGGCACCACGGGTGCCGACAAGGGTGCCGATAAGGGTGGCGACAAGGGCGGCGACACCACCGAGAGCTGACGGTCAGCTGTCACGGGACAGCACCGCCATGACCTCCCGGGCACGGCGGCCCGGCACCATGCCGAGCCGCCATGCCTGCCATCCCGCTTCCGGCTCGACACCGCGCTCCAGCAGCAGGGCGTACGCCTCCGCGCAGTCCTCCAGCGCAGGGTCCGTCACCCAGTCCGCGGAGCGCAGCTCCCGCCGCAGCACCTCCAACTCCTCCTGCGCCACCGCCGCGCCCACCACCGAGCCGCCCGGCGAGGCGAACGGCAGCAGCGTGCACCGCAGGAACCGGGCCCAGGCCGTGCCCCGCCGGTCGCCGTAGCCCGAGAACAGCCGCTCCGCCTCCGCCACCAGCTCCAGCGCGGCCCCGGCACGGCCGTTGCCCGCGTCGACGACGGCCAGCTCCACGCACGACCACGCCTCCCCGTGCGGCACGCCCAGCCGCTGGAAATCCGCCCGCGCGTCCTGGAACAGCTGACGGGCGAAGCCGCTGTTGCGCAGATTGCCCGTCTGGGCCGCCCGCTGGTCACGGGTCAACCGCGCCGCGTGGTGCCGGGCACAGGCCAGGCCATAGGCATCCCTCATCCGGTTGAACATGGTGCGCGCCCGCTCCAGCGCGCGCAGGGCCGCCGCCCGGTCACCGCTCTCCTCCAGCGACAGGCCCAGGTAGTACAGCGACCAGGCCTCGCCGCGGGCGTCCTCGTTCTCCCGGTGCCGCGTCGCCGCGCGGTCCAGCTGCTCCACCGCCGGGCCCGGGTCACCGGCCACCAGCCGGGCCCGCGCCAGCTGGGTCAGCGCCCACGCCTCACCGCGGCCGTCCTGCGTGCGGCCGTAGAGCTCCTGGGCCTCGCGGAAGTCGGCCTCGGCGCGCTCGACCTGGCCCATCCGCAGCCGCACCTGGCCCAGCTGGAAGTGCGCCCACGCCTGCCCGTGCAGGCTCTCGCTCTCCCGGTGCAGCTCCAGCGCCTCGGTCAGCAGCTCCAGTGCCCGCTCTATCCCGCCGCGGTCGCGCTCCACGGCGGCCAGCGCGTGCAGCGTCCACGCCCGGTCCCCGCTCAGCTCCCGGCCGCCCTGGAGGGCGAGGGCCTCCCGCAGCTTCTCCGTCGCCTCCCGCAGCTGGCCCTGGTGCTGGAGCGTGACGCCCAGATCGCGCAGGGCCCGCGCGGCGCCCGCCGGGTGCTGGGCGTCGAAATACAGATCCACGACGGACGAGAGCGTCGTACGCGAGGTGTCCAGCTCGCCCAGCTGCCGGGCCGCGATGCCCGTGCGCCACTGCACCGAGCGGACCAGCAGGCCCCGGTCGGCCTCCTGGGTCAGCTCGCTCAGCTCACCCAGGCGGTAGAGGTCACCGCGCAGCAGGCAGTAGTCGCACAAGGCACCCAGCAGGTGCAGCACCGCCGCCTGGTCGACGCCCTCGGTGTGCCGCAGGGCCGCCGTGATGAAGCTCGACTCGTCGTCCAGCCAGCGCAGCGCCGCGTCCAGCGAGGTGAAGCCGTGCCCGCCGGCCGCGCCCTTGACGAACATGTCGGCCCGCGTGGAGGTCTTGCCGTCGACCATCCGGATCACGGAATCCGCCAGCTCGGCATAGCTGCGGATCAGCCGCTCCTGCGCCGCGCTCAGCTCGGCCGGGCCCTCCTCCTCGTGCAGCCGCGCGTGCGCGAAGGACCGCACCAGGTCGTGCATCCGATACCGGCCGGCGCGGACCTGCTCGATCAGCCCCGCGCGGGCCAGGGCCGCCAGCTCGCGCCCGGCCTCCCGCTCGTCCTGCGCCAGCAGTGCCGCCGCCGCGGCCGCGCCCAGCGACGCACGGCCCGCCAGCGCCATCCGCCGCAGCAACTCCCGGGCGCTGTCGCTCTGGTCGATGTAGCGCAGCCACAGCACGCGTTCCACCGGGTCGTCCTGCCCGGACGCAGCGAGCTCCGCGGCCAGCACACGCGGGGCGCGCCCGCCCAGCGCGGAACCGGCCACCCGCAGCGCCAGCGGCAGCCCGCCGCACAGCTCACGCACCCGCGCCAGGTCCTTCTCGTCGTACGGACCGGCCTGCGGCTCCTCGGACGCCGCCCGCAGGAGCTCCTCCGCGCCCGCCTCGTCCAGCGGGCCGACCGGCAGCTCGTGCACCCACGCGTCCAGGCCGGGCGGCAGGGCCAGCGGGGCCCGCGCCGTGACCAGGACCAGGCTCTCGGACCGCTCCGGGACCAGGGTGCGGACCTGCTCCGCGTCGGAGGCGTCGTCCAGCACCACTGTCACCGGCAGCCCCGCCAGGTGCTGGTGATAGAGCTCCGAGAGCCGCTTGAGCTGCTGCTCGTGGGAGGACCGCTCGCGGAAGAGCAGCTGATCCCGGGGCGCGCCGAGCCGGTTGAGCAGGTGCAGCAGCGCGTCCCGGGTCGGCAGCGGCGGCTCCTCGGACTCGCCGCGCAGATCCACCGCACACGCGCCGCGGAACTGATCGCGCAGATGGTGCGCGGCGCGGATCGCGAGCGTGGAGCGCCCCGCGCCCGGCGGCCCGTGCAGCACCACCACCGTCGGCTTGGTCTCCGTGCTCGCCCGCGCCTGGTGCACCCACTGGGCGATCCGCGCGAGGTGGTCACGATGGCTGGCGAACGGGCCCACCGCTTCCGGGATGTGGTCGAAGGAGTGCTCCAGCACGCTGCGCCGCCGGGCGGCCGCACTGCGGTCCGCGCCGCGCAGCACCGGGCCCCGGCCCGTGCCGTTCGCCCCGGGCCGCGCCGTGGCACGCCCGCCGCCGCCCGCGCGCGTCGCCGCCGACAGCATCCGCTGCTGGTCCAGGAACGGCCGCACCCCGCGCACCTCGACCGCCGTCAGCCACGCCAGCCTCAACTGCTGCGCCCCGCCGGGCTGCCCCCGCAGACCGGCCCGCTGGTGCGCGGCCGGCCAGTGCCCGGCGGTCAGCTTGAGGACCGCGGTCGCCGAGCCCGCCACCGCCACCGTGACGCCCGCGCCCAGCGCCGTGCCCGACGACGTGCCGTAGCCGAGGTCGGCGGCCGCCGCCGCGACCGCGGCCACCGCCGTGACCAGCGCGGGGGTGGCCAGCGCCGAACGGGTGAGACCGGACGTCAGCGGCCGCCGGGCCGTGGCCTCCTCGTCGAGCGCGCGCACATACGCCTCGTACTCCTCGGTGGCCCTGGCCGCTATCGCGTCGAGCTCCGTGTGCGCCCGGCGCAGCAGCGCCGCGCCATCGGCGGCCCCACCCGAATGGCGGACCTCCTCCTCCACCATCCGCCCCAGCAGGACCTCGACTTCCGTACGGTGACTCTCCTTCAGCACGGCCCGCACTCCCGCCATGGTTTCCCCCTCCACCAGCGATCGCTCTGTGCTCAAGTGCTCTGTGGCTCAAGTCTTCCGTCTTCGCGAGATTTCCGGCAGCCCTGTGGATAACTCATCATCGGGTCCACTTGGGGAAGGATGGGGGGCATGCCGAACCGCCTGGCGCATGAGACGTCCCCCTACCTCCTCCAGCACGCCGACAACCCGGTCGACTGGTGGCCGTGGTCGCCCGAGGCCTTCGAGGAGGCGCGGCGCCGCGATGTGCCCGTGCTGCTGAGCGTCGGGTATTCGAGTTGTCACTGGTGTCACGTGATGGCTCATGAGTCCTTCGAGGACGCGGAGACCGCCTGTTTCCTCAACGAGCACTTCGTCTCCGTGAAGGTGGACCGCGAGGAGCGGCCCGACATCGACGCCGTGTACATGGAGGCCGTCCAGGCCGCCACCGGGCACGGCGGCTGGCCCATGACCGTCTTCCTCACCCCCGAGGCCGAGCCCTTCTACTTCGGCACCTACTTCCCGCCCGCGCCCCGGCACGGCTCCGCGTCGTTCCCGCAGGTCCTGGAGGGCGTACGGGCCGCGTGGGCGGACCGCCGCGCGGAGGTCGGGCAGGTCGCCGGCCGGATCGTCCGCGACCTGTCCGAGCGCACCCTCGCCCTCGGCATGGCCGACGGCGAGGACGGCGCGCGGCCGCCCGCCGCCGAGGACCTCCACCAGGCGCTGATGGGTCTGACCCGGGAATTCGACGCCGTGCGCGGCGGGTTCGGCGGGGCGCCGAAGTTCCCGCCGTCCATGACCCTGGAGTTCCTGCTGCGCCACCACGCCCGCACGGGCTCCGAGGCGGCCCTCCAGATGGTGCAGGCCACCTGCGAGGCGATGGCGCGCGGCGGGATCTACGACCAGCTCGGCGGCGGCTTCGCGCGGTACGCGGTGGACGCCACCTGGACGGTGCCGCACTTCGAGAAGATGCTCTACGACAACGCCCTGCTGTGCCGCGTCTACGCCCACTTGTGGCGGGCTACGGGATCGGACCTCGCACGGCGCGTGGCCCTGGAGACCGCCGACTTCCTGGTCCGTGAAATGCGCACGGACCAGGGCGGGTTCGCGTCCGCGCTGGACGCGGACAGCGCCGTGGCCGACGGCTCCGGCGCCCACGCGGAGGGCGCGTTCTACGTCTGGACCCCCGCGCAGCTGCGGGAGGTCCTGGGCGAGGAGGACGCGCTGCTGGCGGCCGCCCACTTCGGTGTCACCGAGGAGGGCACCTTCGAGGAAGGTGCCTCAGTCCTGCAACTGCCCGACCGCGAGCGGCTCTTCGACGCCGGGAAGCTCGCGTCGGTGCGGGCCAGGCTGCTGGCGGCGCGCGAACAGCGGCCCCGGCCCGGCCGCGACGACAAGGTCGTGGCCGCGTGGAACGGCCTGGCCGTCGCCGCGCTCGCCGAGACCGGCGCGTACTTCGACCGTCCGGACCTCGTCCAGGCCGCCACGGACGCCGCCGACCTGCTCGTGCGCACCCACATGGACTGGCACGCGCGGCTGTTCCGCACGTCCCTGGACGGGACCGCGGGCACCCACGCCGGTGTCCTGGAGGACTACGCCGACGTCGCCGAGGGCTTCCTGGCGCTCAGCGCGGTCACCGGCGAGGGCGTCTGGGTCGACTTCGCGGGGCTGCTGCTGGACACCGTGCTGATCCACTTCACCGGCGGGGACGGCAGCCTCTTCGACACCGCCGACGACGCCGAGGCGCTCATCCGCCGCCCGCAGGACCCCACCGACACCGCCACCCCCTCCGGCTGGACCGCCGCCTGCGGCGCGCTGCTGACGTACGCCGCGTACACCGGCAGCGGCGCGCACCGGGAGGCGGCGGAGCGCGCGCTCGGTGTCGTACGGGCGCTGGGGCCGCGGGCGCCGCGCTTCATCAGCTGGGGGCTGGCGGTGGCGGAGGCGCTGCTCGACGGGCCGCGGGAGGTCGCGGTCGTCGGCCCGGAGGACCATCCGGCCACCCGCGAGCTGCACCGTACGGCCCTGCTGTCCACCGCGCCCGGCCTGGCGGTGGCGGTCGGCGCCCCGCCGGCGGACGGTGACGCCGCGGGTGCCGAGGTGCCGTTGCTCGCGCACCGGGGGCTGCTCGACGGCCGCCCGGCCGCCTATGTGTGCCGTGCCTTCACCTGTGAGGCGCCGACGAGCGATCCCGAGGCGCTGGCGGAGCGCCTGGCGGGGGAGGCGTGACGGCCGTCAGAGGGTGAGGCCGCGGTCCAGGACGTCCAGGGTGCGCGTGATGAGCGCGATGAGGTCGTCCTGCTGGCCCTTCTCGGCCCAGTACATGAGCGCCTCGTGCATCGCTGCGAGGATCGCGCTGGTGACGACCCGCAGCTCCATGTCGTCCGCGTCGCGGCCGGAGCGCTCGGCCAGGACGGAGCACAGCATCCGCGCTGTCTGGCCCATGCCCTCGGCCTGGCGGCCGCGCAGGGAGGGCACTTCACGGACGAGCCTGGTGCGCTGCCGGAGCTCGACGATGTCGTGGTCCATGATGTGGCGCATGGCTTCGAGTACGCCCTGCCGGATGGCCTCGACCGGGGACTCGTCGGCGGGCCGGGCCCGGATGGCGGCCTCCATCAACGGGTCGTGCTCGTCGGAGAGGACGATGTCCTCTTTGGTGGGGAAGTAGCGGAAGACGGTGCTGGGGGAGACGTCCGCGGCCTCGGCGATCTGGTCGATCGGCGTCGCGTCGTATCCCTGCCGCTCGAAGAGCAGGTAGGCGGCGCGGCGGATCGCCTGACGGGTCTGGAGCTTCTTCCGCTCGCGCAGCCCGAGCCGGGGCTCGGACGGCACGGCGGACGAGGTGTGCGCGGGGGTCATGTCTGCATTCTCAGGCATCGGCCTTCTCGGGGACCACGGTGTGGCCCCGGGCGGCGGAGCGGCCGGGGCGGGTGTCGGGCAGGAAGGTGGCGGTGAGCATCGCGGCCGCGGTGGCGGCGATGCCGGCGACGAACAGGGCGAGGTCCATGCCGTGGAGGTACGCGGCGTCCGCCGACCGGGCGAGGGCCTCGCGGCCGAGCCGGGCGGCGACCTGGTGGGCGCCGCTCACGGAGGTGCCGGCGGCGTCGGCCGCCGCGGGCGGGAGCCCGGACACGTCGAGGTGGTGGGTGTAGGCGCCGGCGATCAGGCTGCCGAGCACGGCGATGCCGACGGCCCCCGCGACCTGACGGAGCGTCATCAGCAGCCCCGAGCCGTTGCCCGCGCGGTCACGCGGCAGGGCGCCCAGCGCGCCGTCCATGGCGGGGATGATGCCGAACCCGAATCCGAAGCCCGCCAGGGTGAGCCACAGGGCCGTCCAGCCGTATCCGTCCTGGACGTCGGTGCGGCTGCCCAGCAGCGCGGCGAAGGCCATGACGACCAGGGCGCCGGTGACGACGGGGCGCGGCCCGAGGCGCCGGACGAGCGGCCCGGCCGCGCGGGAGGCGACCAGCAGCCCGCCCATCATCGGCATCATCCGCAGCCCGGTGCCGAAGGCGTCCCGGCCCTTGACCGCCTGGAGGTAGGTGGGCAGGACGAAGAGCAGGCCGGTGAGCGTGAAGGTGACCAGCGCCGCGGCGACGGTGTTCCACAGGAAGCCGTGGTGGCGCAGGAGGGGCAGGTCGAGCATCGGCCGGGGGCTGCGGCGTTCGCGGGCGACGAGGGAGGCGAGCAGCGCGGCCGCGGCGGCGAGCGCGCCGAGGACGGCGGGGGACGTCCAGCCGCGCGCGGGGCCTTCGTTGAGGGCGAAGACAAAGGCGCCGAGGCCGGTGACGGCGAGCGTGGTGGAGGCGGGGTCGACGGCGGGGGAGGCGGGGCGGCTCGTCTCGGGGAGGAGGAAGGCGCAGGCGAGGATGCCGACGATCACCAGGGGGACGTTGATCAGGAAGACCGACCCCCACCAGAAGTGGTCGAGCAGCCAGCCGCCGACGATCGGGCCGAGCGGCAGGCCGAGCGCGGAGGCGGCGGAGGCCGTGCCCACGGCCTTGGTGCGCTCCTCGGGCGGGAAGAGCGTCGGCAGCACGGCCAGGGACAGCGGCATGATCAGCGCGGCGCCGACGCCGAGGACGGACCGGGCGGCGATGACCAGGCCGGAGGTGTCGGCGAGGCTGCCGAGCAGGGAACCGCCGAGGAAGACCGTCAGTCCGCATATGAGCATGCGGCGGCGGCCGTAGCGGTCGCCGAGGAGGCCGGCCGGGAGCATCAGGGCGGCGAGGACGACGAGGTAGGAATTGGCGATCCACTGCTGTCGGCCGGCGTCGGCGCCCAGTTCGCCGGCCATGGTCGGCAGCGCGACGTTGAGGATCGTGGCGTCGAAGCCGATGACGAGCGTGCAGGCGACGAGGGAGCCCAGGGCCCACCAGCGCCGTGGGTCGGGTCGAGTGTTCACGGGCCATGCCTCCGAAGTCCGCGCGAAATGGCAGTAACTCTCGAAAAGAAGCGACTGTCAATCACTGCGGTCCCTTAATGACATGCTGATTGTCAGTGGGGCGTGTGACGCTGGGTGCTGGGCAGGGGTGGGATCAGTGATGAGCCGAAGGGGGTGGCGGCCGTGCTGGCTGTGATGAAGCTGCTCGCCGTGCTGGTGGGAGCGCTGTGTGTCGGCGGCTATGTGATCGTCGGCGAGATCGCCGTCGTGCTGGTGGTGCTGGCCGCCATCGGTGGCCTGGCATGGCGAGTGGCCGTGGCGTCGAGGCCACGGCCACTGGGGGCGGCGGGTGCGGGGCGTGCCGCGCACTCGCCGCGGAAGTGCTCAGGCGTGCGAATAGGCGACCAGTGAGATGCCCACGTAGTGGACGACGAAGGCCGCCAGCGTCAATGAGTGGAAGACCTCGTGGAAGCCGAACCAGCGCGGCGAGGGATTGGGGCGCTTGATCCCGTAGATCACGCCGCCCACGCTGTAGAGGAGGCCGCCGACGATCACGCAGACGAGCACGGCGATGCCGCCCGTGCGCAGGAAGTCGGGGAGGAAGAAGACGGCGGCCCAGCCCATGGCGATGTAGCAGGGGGTGTAGAGCCAGCGCGGCGCGCCGACCCAGAAGACGCGGAACGCGATGCCCGCGGCCGCCGCCGCCCACACCGCCCACAGCAGCACCTCACCCCGGCCGTCGGGGACGAGCAGCATGGTCAGCGGGGTGTAGGTGCCCGCGATGATCAGGAAGATGTTGGCGTGGTCGAGGCGGCGGAGCACGGCGTTGGCGCGCGGGCTCCAGTCGCCGCGGTGGTAGAGCGCGCTGATGCCGAAGAGCAGGCAGGCGGAGAGCACGTAGACCGCGCAGGCGATCCGGCCGCGGGTGCTGTCGGCCAGCGCGGTCAGGAAGACGCCGGAGATCAGCACGGCGGGAAACATCCCGGCGTGCAGCCAGCCGCGCAGCCGCGGCTTGGCGGGGACGCCGGAGGCGCCGGGCGAGCCGTCGCCGGGCGCCGCGTCGGCCTGCTGGGAGCTCTGATCGGTGGCCTGGCCCGGGGGCTGGCCTGCGGGCCCGTCGTGCGCGGCGGCGGGAGCCGCGTCGGCCGTCGTGGCCGCTGTCGGTCCGTTGGCGGAAGGGGGTGCGGCGGGGGGTGCGGCGGCCGCTGCGCCGGCGGAGGCGGGGTGCGCGGGAGGCGCTGCGTCGGGCGCGGAAGTCATGGCCGACATGCTACCTACGCAACCGTAAGTTACGGATCAGTATCACGTGGCGATGGTCACGGGGGTGCCCCCTGGACAGAACGGAGGCGGAGTCGGATGATCAAATGAGTGCGGGCGGCACCGGATGAGCGGTCACGAAGCGTCTGGGTCGCAGCCCCCAAGGGGCAATCCATCCACAGAAGCGGACCGCGCCGTCGGAGCAGCTGCCGCGGCCTGGCCCGTCAACCCTCAACATCTGACGCCGGGGCAGCGTGGTTTCCGGCGGGACGGAGCGATCGTGGCGCGCAGCAATGCGGCTCCCACCACCCTCACCAACCACCAGGAGCTGATCTCCTGGGTCGACGAGATCGCCGCCCTCACCGAGCCGGACCGGGTGGTCTGGTGCGACGGTTCCGAAGCCGAGTACGAGCGCCTGTGCGAGGAGCTCGTCGCCAAGGGCACGTTCAGGAAGCTTGACCCGGTCAAGCGCCCCAACTCGTACTACGCCGCCTCCGACCCCGGCGACGTGGCCCGCGTCGAGGACCGCACGTTCATCTGCTCCGAGAAGGAGGAGGACGCCGGCCCGACCAACCACTGGAAGGCCCCCGCCGAGATGCGGGAGGTCTTCGCGGGTGAGAAGGGCATCTTCCGGGGCTCGATGCGCGGCCGCACGATGTACGTCGTGCCGTTCTGTATGGGCCCGCTCGGCTCCCCGCTGTCCGCGATCGGCGTCGAGATCACCGACTCCGCCTACGTCGCCGTGTCGATGCGCACCATGACCCGCATGGGCCAGGCCGTGCTCGACGAGCTCGGCACCGACGGCTTCTTCGTCAAGGCCGTCCACACGCTCGGCGCCCCGCTCGCCGAGGGCGAGGCCGACGTGCCGTGGCCGTGCAACACCACGAAGTACATCTCGCACTTCCCCGAGGACCGCGAGATCTGGTCCTTCGGCTCCGGCTACGGCGGCAACGCCCTGCTGGGCAAGAAGTGTTACGCCCTGCGCATCGCCTCCGTCATGGCCCGCGACGAGGGCTGGCTGGCCGAGCACATGCTCATCCTCAAGCTGACCCCGCCGCAGGGCGGGGCGAAGTACGTCGCCGCCGCCTTCCCGTCGGCCTGCGGCAAGACCAACCTCGCCATGCTGGAGCCGACCGTCCCCGGCTGGACGGTGGAGACCATCGGCGACGACATCGCCTGGATGCGCTTCGGTGACGACGGCCGCCTCTACGCCATCAACCCCGAGGCCGGCTTCTTCGGCGTCGCGCCCGGCACCGGCGAGCACACCAACGCCAACGCCATGAAGACCATGTGGGGCAACTCCGTCTTCACCAACGTCGCCCTCACCGACGACAACGACGTCTGGTGGGAGGGCATGACGGAGGAGCAGCCCGCGCACCTCACGGACTGGAAGGGCAACGACTGGACCCCGGCCTCCGGGACCCCGGCCGCCCACCCCAACGCCCGCTTCACCGTGCCCGCGTCGCAGTGCCCGATCATCGCGCCCGAGTGGGAGGACCCCAAGGGCGTCCCGATCTCCGCGATCCTCTTCGGCGGCCGCCGCGCCTCGGCCGTCCCGCTGGTGACCGAGTCCTTCGACTGGCAGCACGGCGTCTTCCTCGGGGCCAACGTCGCCTCCGAGAAGACCGCGGCGGCCGAGGGCAAGGTCGGCGAGCTGCGCCGCGACCCCTTCGCCATGCTCCCCTTCTGCGGGTACAACATGGGCGACTACATGGGCCACTGGCTCGAGGTCGGCAAGGGTAAGGACGCCGCCAAGCTCCCGAAGATCTACTACGTGAACTGGTTCCGCAAGGACGCGGAGGGCCGGTTCGTGTGGCCGGGCTTCGGCGAGAACAGCCGGGTCCTGAAGTGGATCGTCGACCGCCTGGACGGCAAGGCGGAGGGCGTCGAGACGCCCATCGGCATCCTGCCGGCGAAGTCCGCGCTGGACACGGCCGGTCTCGACCTCGACGACGCCGACCTGGACTTCCTGCTCACCGTCGACAAGGACGTCTGGCGTGAGGAGGCGTCCCTGATCCCCGAGCACCTCAACACCTTCGGTGACCACACCCCGAAGGAGCTGTGGGACGAGTACCGCGCGCTGGTCCAGCGCCTGGGCTGATCTTCCCGCCCGCCCTGACTTCCGGGGCGGGCCCCGGGCCCCTCAGAGGTGCTGCCGGCGTACGGCGGTGACGAAGGTTGCCCACGCGGCGGGGGAGAGGGTGAGTACGGGGCCGGTGGGGTTCTTACTGTCGCGGACGGGGACGCGGCCGGGGATAGCGAGGGCTGCTTCTATGCAGTCGCCGTGGTCGTCGTCGCTGTGGCTGCTCTTGGTCCAGATAGCCGCGCTGAGGTCGGTCGTCTTCATCCTCGTACCCCTTCATCGCCTTGCCGATCAGAGCGGCTGACTCGCTGGCCGACAGGGCGTCAGCCCTGAGCACATCATAGGTCTGCGAGTGGCGGGTAACGATGGCCGGATCGTCGTTGAAGTGGCCGCGATGCAGCGACTCTGTGTAGATCCATTCATGCCCGTCGGGGAGCCTGAGGATGGACATGGAAGCCTTGGGCCGCACGAGGTGGGCGTTATGGGCGGGCGCAACCTGGATGCAAATATTGGGCTGTTGCCCGAGGCTGAGCAAGTGAGCGCACTGTCCGTGCATGACCCGGTGGTTCCCAACGACATTGCGGATGCAGCTCTCATCCAAAACTGCAATCAGCATCGGCCCGTCCGGGCAGAGGAATCGCTTCTGTCTACTCATGCGAGCGCGTACGCGTTCCTCTGTCTCTGGTCGGCCGACTCTGGAGAACAGCGCCCGCGCGTAATCCTCTGTCTGAAACAGACCCATCACGACATGCGACTCGTACCCCCGGAGTGACACGGCTTCCTGCTCCATCGCCACCCGCCGCTTGAACCAGTCCGGTCGCTCCACCTCCTGGTACCAGTCGATGCGAACCCACAGGCGCATCAGCATCCCACCCGTGCTGAGTGCTTCATCGCATCGCGTGACGAACTCCTCCTTCGGCACCCGCGTCGCCGACTCGACCCTGGCCACCTGTGAGCGGTCGCACGGGATCAGCTTCCCCAGCGTCTCCTGCGTGTGCCCCGCCGCCTCGCGCAGGTGCTTCAAGAGCTCGCCGAAGACCGCCGCCGTGGTCGCGCCCGGCTCCGGCTTCGGCGTGGACGTACGTCGATTCACTGGTTCCCCTCCGTGTCCCGTGACAGACGACCTTGGAACGCAGGGAGCATTGCGGCCCCCTCCCCCGACAGGCAAACCTGTTGAGGGTCAAGGAAGTTACTGCCTTCGGGATCGAAATGCGTGAGGAATGCCGCATGCCGCACACGACGCCTTCTCCCTATGTGCCGGAAATCGGTGAGACCGTGCGTGACGTCGCACGGAATCGGGTGGGAGAGGTCATGGCGAGGGGTAAAGAGTTCTACGCTCTGCGTCCGCTCGGTGGTGGACGGGAGTGGGATGTGGCGCCGTCGGACATTCGGCCGTTGGCGCAGGACGAGGTGCTGAGAGTTCGAGGGGCAGAGGCCAATGGCCGTTCCACGGGGCGTGTTTCCTGCCGGTATTGCGACCGGTTGCGATTGGAGAAAGTCGTGGCGTGGCGGGAGCTCGACCGGGAGCAAGTGTTCCGGATCGACGAGGAACTGGAGGAGCATGCCAGGACGGGGCACCCACCGCTGCGCGCCGAGGGTTTCGGCCCGCCTCGGAGGTGACTGCCTCTCCCATGCGACCCTGTTCCCATGACCGACGACATGCGTGAAAAGGACCTGCCGCTCCGGCTGCTGACCGCCGAGCGCGACGTCTTCATCCCCCTCCTGCGCCGTGCCGCGCCGGAAGCCTTCGAGATCCGTACTTCCGGATGTCCGGACTGGACCGTGCGGCAGGTGCTCGCGCACTGCCATGCCGTACTCGTCCGTGTCATCGAGAACCGGCTGGGGCCCGGCGTGTTCTCGCCCGCCTCCAACGCCGCCGACGTGGCCGAGCGTGATACCTGGCCGCTGGACCGGCTGGTGGACGGGCTGGAGTCCGCCATGACCGAGGCCGGCCCCGTGCTCGCCGCGCACGAGAACCGGAGGCTCTCTCTCGTCGCCCTCGGGGAGTGGGTGCACGCGGGGGACGTCCGCGACACCCTCGGGGAACCGGGCGCGTACGCCGCCGCCGACGATGCCGTGTTCGACCTCCTCGCCTTCGGCAGCCGCCTCCGCGAGACCCCTTTGGTGCACGCCGAGTTGACCGACCGGGCGGAGCCGCTGGTCCTCGGCGAACCGGACGCGGACCGGGCGCCCGCGCGGCTCGTCACCGACGCGCCGACCCTGGTCCGCCTCTACGCGGGACGCCCCCTGAACGGCGCGCACTTCGAACTGGCCGGAGCGGAAGCGGCGGAGCTGAATATATTCGGCTGACCCGAATCCGCCGCGGCTGCTGGGATCATGAATGCATGAGTCTTGTCGTGTATCGCATCTGTGCCCTGGCCACGCTCGTCGCCGGAGTGATCCTCGGCCTCTGGGTCGTCTTCGGTGAACCGCACGAGTGGGAGGGCAACTTGAAGTACCTGCGCTTCGGCCTGGGGCTGGCCGTGCTGGGCCTGATAAGCGGCAGCGCGAAGCTGATGTTCCCGAGCCCCTCCGAGGAACGGTGACTCCCGCCCCCGGCCGGGCCGTTCAGCCCGCGTCAGTGATGCCCAGGGCCGTCGCGTGGGCGCGCAGGCGCTCGGCGGCCAGTGCCGCGCCGGGGGCGTCCGCGCAGGAGGTCGCCACGACCAGGGCCTGCCCGGCGAGGGTGTGGGCGCGCTGATGGAGGGCGGCCACGCGGGACGGGGCGGCGCCGCTCGCCGTCGGGGTCGCCCGCAGCGGCGGGCGGCCGGCGCTCAGGGCCGTCACCCGGTCCGCCAGGCGCTGCGCCGCCTCGTCCAGCGCGGGCGACGGGGTGAGCGCGCGGAGCTCGTCCGTCACGGTGAGCAGTGCGGTCAGGTGGCCCGCGAGCCGGATGTCCAGCTCCTCCTCGCGGGAGCGCTGCGGCCCGCGGGTCCTGCGGCACGGCTCGGCCATGGTGTGGACCGATTTCGTGCGGATCGGCTCGTACATGGATGGCCTCCTGCAATCACTGAGAAGGCCATCCTAACTTAGACGACGTCTAAAGTTGTTTTCCTTACAGATCGGGTGGGGGTTATGGCTGGCTGTAACCGTCCAGGAAGGTCCCGATCCGGGTCACGGCGTCCGCCAGGTCCTTGGTGTTCGGCAGCGTGACCAGGCGGAAGTGGTCCGGCTCCGGCCAGTTGAAGCCCGTGCCGTGCACCACCATGATCTTCTCGGCCCGCAGCAGGTCGAGGACCATCTGCCGGTCATCCTTGATCTTGTAGACCTTCGGGTCGAGACGCGGGAACGCGTACAGCGCGCCCTTCGGCTTCACGCACGTCACACCCGGGATCTGCGTCAGCAGGTCGTACGCGACATCGCGCTGCTCCAGCAGCCGGCCGCCCGGCAGCACCAGATCCTTGATGGTCTGCCGCCCGCCGAGCGCCGTGGCCACCGCGTGCTGCGCGGGCATGTTGGCGCAGAGCCGCATGTTGGCGAGGATCGTCAGGCCCTCGATATAGCTCTCGGCGTGCGCCTTCGGGCCGCAGACCGCGAGCCATCCGCTGCGGTAGCCCGCGACGCGGTACGCCTTGGAGAGGCCGTTGAAGGTGAGCGTCAGCAGGTCGGGCGCGATGGCGGCGGTCGGCGTGTGCGTCACGCCGTCGTAGAGGATCTTGTCGTAGATCTCGTCGGAGCAGACGATCAGGTTGTGGCGGCGGGCGATCTCCGTCAGCCCGCGCAGCATCTCGTCGTCGTAGACCGCACCCGTGGGGTTGTTGGGGTTGATGATGACGATGGCCTTGGTGCGGTCGGTGACCTTGCGCTCGATGTCGGCGAGATCCGGCATCCAGTCCGACTGCTCGTCGCAGCGGTAGTGCACGGCCGTGCCGCCGGCCAGCGAGACCGACGCCGTCCACAGCGGATAGTCCGGGGCCGGCACGAGCACCTCGTCGCCGTCGTCGAGCAGCGCCTGCATCGACATCTGGATCAGCTCCGAGACGCCGTTGCCCAGATAGACGTCCTCGACGCCCAGCTCGATGCCCTTGGTCTCGTAGTGCTGCACCACCGCGCGCCGCGCGGACAGCAGGCCCTTCGCGTCGCCGTAACCGTGCGCGTCGCCGACGTTGCGCAGCATGTCCTCGAGGATCTCGGGAGGGCACTCGAAACCGAAGATGGCGGGATTGCCGGTGTTGAGCTTGAGGATGCGGTGACCTGCCGCTTCCAGCCGCATTGCCTCCTCGAGCACCGGGCCACGGATTTCGTAGCAGACATTGGCGAGCTTCGTTGACTGGATCACCTGCATGACGGCCACCTTACGGGGGCGTAAACGGGGTCGCGCGCGCTTTAAGGCCGCCCGGGTCCGCCCCGTACCGGCCCGGCGCGCCTTGGATCACGCGACCGGCGTGCGCCGCACAGTGCGCCCCGCGATCACGTCCGTGCGCCTGCTGTCTTCCATTGCAAAGCGCCCGTCAATCAGGACAAAAGGAATGCCGGTCGGAAGCGTCCTCGGAGCTTCGAAAGTGGCACCGGCGGAGATCGTCTCCGGATCGAAGAGGACGAGATCCGCGCGGTATCCCTCCCGCACGAGCCCCCTGTCCGGCAGCCTCAGACGCGCCGCAGGGCGCGACGTGAGATGCGCCACGCACTCCTCCAGCGACAGCACGCCCAGCTCGCGCGCGTAGTGGCCGAGGTAGTGCGGGAACGTGCCGTACGCCCTCGGATGCGGCTTGCTGCCGTGCAGGATCCCGTCGCTGCCCGCCGTGTGCACGCGGTGGCGCATGATCGCCTGGACGTTCTCCTCGTGTCCCACGTGCTGGAGGATCGTCGGCCCCAGCCGGTCGGCGATCAGCAGCCGGCGGGCCGTCGTCCACGGCTCCTCACCGCGCAGCCGGGCCGTGGCGGCGACGGTCCTGCCGACGTGATCGCTCAGAGCCGGATCGGTGACCCCCGAGATCTCTATGCGGTCCCAGTCGATCGGTACGCCGTGACAGCCGTCCGCGCCCTCGACCTCCATCACGTGCCGGATCCGCCCGGCGGCCGCGTCGTCCCGCAGCCGCGCGAGCGTCGCCTCCGGCCCGCCCTCGCTCGCCCAGCTCGGCAGCATCGCGGCGAGCGTGGTGCAGCCGGGGGTGTACGGATAGGTGTCCAGCGTGATGTCCGCGCCCTCGGCGAGCGCCTTGTCGAGAAGGGCCAACAGCTCCGGCGCGCGGCCCTTGTTGACCCCGAAGTTCATGGTGGCGTGCGCCAGGTGCAGCGCGCACCCCGCCTCCCGGGTGAGGGTGACCATCTCCTCGTACGCGGCGAGCGCGCCCGCTCCGTACGAACGGTGATGCGGGCAGTAGTAGCCCCCGTACGCGGCCACGACCCGGCACAGCTCCGTGAGTTCGGCATCGGTCGCATACATGCCGGGTGTATAGGTGAGCCCGGACGAAAGCCCGACCGCACCCTGCTCGAGCCCTTCCGCCACGAGCCGCTTCATCCGCTCGGTCTCGGCGGCCGACGCCGGGCGGTCCTCCCAGCCGACCACCATCGCGCGGACCGTGCCCTGGGGTACGAGGTACGCGGCGTTGACGGCCGTCCCCTGGCGGTCGAGGCGGTCCAGGTACTCGCCCACGGAACGCCAGTCGAAGTCGATACCGCCACCGTCACCGTTCCACCCGGTGATCTGGGTGCGCACCTCTTCGAGCGTGCGGTCGGTGACGGGCGCGTACGACAGGCCGTCCTGTCCGATGACTTCGAGGGTGACGCCCTGCGCGGCCTTCGCGGTGTGGGCGGGGTCCTGGAGCAGGGCGAGGTCGGAGTGGGCGTGCATGTCGATGAAACCGGGCGCCAGCGCTAGGCCGTGGGCGTCGAGGGTGCGTTTGGCTGTGGGGCGGTTCGGGGTGCCCTCGGGGTGGATTTCTTTTATCCGGCCTTCGGCCAGGGCGACGTCGGCTCGGTAGGCGGGTTGTCCTGTGCCGTCGATGACGGCGGCGTTTTGGATGAGGAGGTCCATTTGGTGCGCCTTTCGCTGTGGCGGCGGGTTTGTTCCCCAGCCCCGCCCCTTCCCGAAACTGGGGGCAAGCCCCCAGACCCCCGCAACACGCTTCGCGCGTTGTCCTCAAACGCCGGACGGGCTG
>NZ_JBFBBD010000067.1:0-38059 GCF_040689515.1 Streptomyces sp. NPDC051173 | reverse complement strand
GTCCTCAAACTCCCCCAGCTACCGCTGGGGGAGTTTGAGGACGCGCCCGCAGGGCGCTGGGGTCCGGGGTCTCCCCGGTTTCGGGAAGGGGCGGGACCGGGGAGAAAGGAGCCGGTCCCGCGGGGAGTTACTTGGCCGCCACCGCTTCCTTCGTCGGCGCCGCGGCCGGAGTCGCAGCCGCCTTCGCCTTCACCACGCGGTGGATACCGAAAGCACTGAGCAGGATGCACGCGATCAGCGCCGCCACCGCCCAGCCGAGCGCCGACTGGAGGCCCGAGGTGAACGTGTCGGAGTCGGCGTGGCCGACGATCAGGCCCATGACGGCCACACCGATCAGGCCGCCGAGCTGGCGGGAGGCGTTCAGGACGCCGGAGGCGATGCCGATGTTGCCGCTGTCGACCGCGGAGAGCATGGCGTTGGTCATGGCCGGGACGACCAGGCCGATGCCGAAGCCCGCCACCAGGAACTGGATGACGATCGCGAGGTAGGAGCCGGCGTGCACGGCCGGGAGGGTCGCGAGGTAGCCGACCGCGGCCAGGGTGCTGCCGGTCATCAGGACCGTGCGGGCGCCGTAGCGCCTGGCCAGCGGGCCGCAGGCCAGGTTGGCGATCATGATCGTGGCGGTCATCGGGAGGAACGCGAGGCCGGCGACGATCGGGGAGTAGCTCCAGGCCGTCTGGAAGAAGAGGCTGAAGACGAAGATCAGGCCGTAGAAGGCGAAGTTGACCAGGACGCCGATCAGCGAGGTGGAGGTGAACGCCTTACGGCTGAAGAGGTGCAGCGGCAGCATCGGGTCGCTGCTGCGCTTCTCGGCGGCGATGAAGGCGATGGTCGCGACGACGAAGACCACCAGGGAGGTGATGACGAAGGTGGAGCCCCAGCCCTGGCCGTTGGCCTCGATGATGGCCGCGGTGAAGGTGCCCAGCGCGATGACGGCCAGCACCTGGCCGAGCAGGTCGAAGGAGCGGCGCGGGGCGTTCTTGTCCCGGACGGTGCCGGGGGCGTTGACCTGGGTCAGCCAGATGCCGGCGATCGCGATCGGGACGTTCACGAAGAAGATCGAGCGCCAGCCGAGCTGGTCGATGAGCACACCGCCGACCACCGGGCCGAGGGCGAGCGCGAGACCGCCGGCGGCGGCCCACAGGCTCACGGCCTTGGCGCGCTCGGTGGCGTCCGGGAAGGACTTGTTCACGATCGACAGCGAGGACGGGACGATCATCGCGGCACCGAGGCCCTGGATCACCCGGGAGACGATCAGCGCGACCAGCGTGGTGGAGGCGCCGCAGGCGAAGGACGCGACGGCGAAGAGCGCGAAGCCCACCTGGTAGATCCGCTTCGGGTCGAAGCGGTCTCCCAGCGAACCGGTGGACAGCAGGAACGCGGCGAAGGTGAGGGTGTAGCCGTTGATCACCCACTCCAGCCCGGAGAGGCTGCCGCCGAAGTCCTTGCTCAGCGCGTCGGTCGCGACGTTGACCACGCTGACATCGAGGATGACGACGACGAACCCGAGGCAGGCCGCGAGCAGCGACAGCTTCCTTTTCGCAGTACTGGGTTCACTCTGGGACATGCCTATTCCTAAGGTCGGTCGGAAGGGGGGAGAGGAAGTCGGGACCGGGGCGGGCCGGGGGAGTACCCGCCCCGGGGTCGGCGGGAGCCGGGGACGCACGACTCGAATAGACTGTTCGACGTGAGGCGAACAAGTAAACTGTACGCAGAACATCGAACACTTTGCAATCGTTCGTCAGGAAGGCCGTCATGACCAGGGAAAACGCAGCGGCAACCGCGCCGCATCGCACTCCACCTGAGCACGTCCATCCCCGGGACGTGGCCTTGGAGACCGCGCTTGCCGCGCTCTCCGACCCCGTACGGCTCACGCTCGTACGGGAGTTGGCCGGAAGTGAGGACTGGGAACGCACCTGCGGCAGCTTCGACGTGCCCGTCCGCAAGGCCGCGCTGAGCCATCACTTCGCGGTGCTGCGCTCGGCCGGGCTGATCGAGCAGCGCGACGCGGGCGCGAAGCGGATCAACCGGCTGCGTAAGGCCGAGTTCGAGGAGTGCTTCCCCGGGCTGCTCGACCTCGTCCTGCGGGACGCTGCCGTGCGACCGGGGCAGCCGGCGTAGCGGCACTGCCGTACGGCGGGCGCGGCCGCGGGTCCTCCCCGGGCGCCGCGCCGGCCGCCGGGGCGACGCGTTCGCGCAGCAGCTTCGCCGTGCCGTCCACGACGGCGCGGTCGACGCTCGGCGTGCCGTACGACAGCGCCAGGCCGAAGGCGCCCCGGAACGTCGAAAGGTGCAGCACCAGACCGTAGTTGGCGCCCGTGCGGTTGACCACTGTACGGAATCCGGTCACGCGTTCCGCGTGCGTGCCCAGCGAGGCGTCGACCGGGCCCACGTTCGTGATGCAGATGCCCGGGGAGCTGCCGGCCGCCGCCGTGGCCTCGACCGCCGCGCGGATCTCCCGGTGGCCGCGGACCACCGGCCGCCAGGCGGCGTCGGCCGCCCGGAAGCCGTCACGGTACGCCTGGGCGTGGTCCTTGAAGCTGCCGCCGTCGAGCCGCAGCGGCGCCCGTACGACGCTGATGTAGCAGCCCAGGTCGGTCAGGTGTGCCGTCTCGGCGTAGCGGCGGCGCAGCGAGACGGCCGTGAAGAAGTCGACCTCGTCGCGGCCGGTGGTGAGCGCGAAGGACTCCGCGAGCGCCGTGGCGAAGAACTGATTGACCGTCAATCCTCGGCGCCGACAGTACAGTTTGACGGCCTCGGACTCCACCGGCGACAGGTCGACGGGCACGAACGCGGCGCCTCTCTCCGGCCACGGCGCGCGGACCGCGAAGGGGATCGGGTCCGTGGGCGCCTCCGGTACGGCGGCCGCCTCCGGGGTGTCCGTGGCGGGCGTGACGTACGTCAGCTCGTCGCCGTTGCGGGAGAACGGCTCCGGGCCGGCGTCCTCCGGGGCGCCGAAGAGCTCCTCCAGCAGCACCCGCAGCGTGCCACCGGTGGAGTGGCCGTCGGATATGGCGTGGTTGCGGGTGAAGTACAGGTGGGTCACCCCCGCCCGGCGGTCGGCGGCCGCGCGCAGCCGCCACAGCGCGCCGCCCGTCGGCAGGACGTCGTTCAGCTCCTCGCCCTGGAGGTCCTCGGGCGAGGCCCCGGCGGGCAGCGGGCCGAGCCGCAGCTGCTCCGGCTCCGGCCCCGGGCCCTCCCGGAACCACAGCGAGCCGTCCCGCTCCTCGATGCGCGCCCGCAGCAGCGGCAGCCGCCCCGCCCAGCGGTGGACGGCCGCGCCCAGCTCCGCGGCACCGAACAGGGCGTCGACGCTGAGCCAGGTGGTGACCTGCGTGTTTCCCTTGAGCAGGCCATGGGTGCAGGCGAAGGCCGCCTCGACGTCGCTGAGCTTGCGGATGAGCTCCACGGTCACTCCACCGGCCTTTCCGCACCGTCCCAGGTGATCACGTTGGTCAGGGTCACGCCGTGGCTCGCCACGTCGATGGTCAGCCGGTCGCCGTCCCCGATGCGGAAGCCGGCGTGGAAGCTGCTGCGGTCCGCGCCGACGAAGACGTAGTGGACGCGGCCCGGGTGGTGCAGCGGGGGGTAGGAGAAGAGGTGCCGCATCATGCCGTCGAGGCGGTAGGCGAGGGCGTCGGTGCCGGTGGTGAAGCCGCCCTCCCACGCCGTCACGCCGTCCCGCTCGACGGACACCTTGCCGGTGACCGAGCGCGGCGGCTCACCGGAGAAGAACCAGGGGGAGACGGCCGCGTCGCACAGCTTGGCGTACGAGAGGTGGCCGTTGTTGCGCTTGAACCGCCCGATGTCCGTGAGGTCGTTGCCGAAGGTGTAGCCGACGTAGCGGGGGACGCAGTCCTCGTCGTCGACGTAGAGGAGGACCACTTCGGCCTCCTCGCACACGGCGACGGCCGCGGCGGGCACGGTCAGCGGGTCACCGGAGACCTTGAGGGAGGTGCCGAGGCCCTTGAAGAACCAGTTGGGCTGGGGGCGCTCCCCGTCCTCGCCCGCCTCGTCGGTCACCTTGACGTTGTGGGTCTGCATAAAGCCGCTGACCAGCGCGTTCCCCAGCTCCGTGGGCAGCAGCGGCGGCAGGTGGCGGACCTCGTGGCGGCGGTCGGCCGGCACGGTGACGGCCGGCCCGCCGGCGGTGACGGCGGTGGCGAACGCCTCCGGGTTGTAACCGGCGGCCGCCAGCTGCGCGCCGAGGTCGTCACCCGCCGTCCGGTAGAGGTGCAGCGGTGCTCCGTCGGCGGGCTCGTCGAAGCCGATGAGCCGCTCGCCCTGGTACGTGCATGCGAAGAACTGTGTCACGGCGGAACGCCCTCCAAGGACGTCGGTGAACTCCCGTCGGGAGCTGGTGGGTTAGGGGGAGGGAAAGGGGAGCCGGATGGTGGGGGGAGGCCACCACCCGGCGGTCGTGCCGCCGCTCACTCCATGAGGATCTCCACGAGCGCCGGCCTGCCGTTGGCCTTGATGAACTCGACGGCCTCACGGACGGCCGGCGCGACATCCGCGATCACCTCGACCCGCGGCAGCGCGTGGATGTTGTACGACTGCGCCAGCGTCACGAAGTCCACCGGGTTGTCGTAGAAGCTCGTCGCGATGTGCGCGCGGTCGATGTCGCGGTCGCGGTTGCCCGCGATCCGCTGCGCGTGCTGCGTCGAGTTCAGGTACAGGCGGTTGTTCATCACGATCGTCAGCAGCGGGACCTCGTACGCCGACAGCGTCCACAGGGCGCTGGGGGTGTAGAGGAAGTCGCCGTCGGACTGGAGGTCGATGACGATCTGCCCGTCGTCCTTGTGGGCGAGGGCGGCGCCGACCGACGCGCCGAGACCGTAGCCGAGGCCGCCGCCGCCGTTGAGACCGAGGTAGCTCTGCGGGCGCTCCAGGGGCCACAGCTTCTTGACCCAGCCGTCGATGGTGAGGCTGCCGGTGTTGGCCAGCACCCAGGTCTCGTCGCGGACCGCGCGGTGGATCTCGTCCACGGCGGCCGCCACGTTGATGACGTCGTTGCCCTTGGCCTCCTCGGCCTGGGCGGCCCACTCGGTGCGGGCCCGCACATGGGCCGCGGAGATCCGCTTGACGCGCTCCTCCCGCCGGGCGACGAAGGCCGGGGTGGCGAAGGAGGCGTCCTCGACGCGCTCGCGCAGGGCGGTGACGCTGCCGAACGCGTCGGCGGCCACGGCCTGGTCGACCGGGACGAACTGCTGGTAGTCGGCCGCCCATTTGCTGGTCAGCAGGTCGTTGGCGCCGATGGTGACGACGTGGGCGCCGTTCGCCGGCTTCCCGTGGCCGTCGAGCTCCAGGAACGAGCCGAGCGCGCCCGCGAGGTCCTGCACCTCCAGGGCGAGCACCAGATCCGCGTCCCCGAGGAAGCCGGCGTCCGCCCCGGAGAGGTTCAGCTCATGGGTGCTGGGGAAGTTCAGCCGGTTGCCCCGGTCGACCACGGCCAGGCCGAGCGACTCGGCGAGCGCGGTCAGCGGGGCGACCGTGCGCGGGTCCTGACCGGAGAAGTCCGTGATCAGCACGGGCAGTTCGGCGTCCCGCAGCCGCGCGGCGAGGCCGTCGGCGGACAGCGCGTCCAGCGGCGGCAGCTCCGTCGCCGCCGCGGCCGCCTTCGGCAGCAGCCGCACGTCGTCCTGGAGCGGCTGCTCCTGGATGTCGAAGTCCAGCGCCACGAAGACCGGGGCCCGCATCGGCGTGTTCATCAGCTTGAAGCCGCGGTAGAGCGACTCGACCGTGGCGCGCTGGCCGGCCGGCTGGTCGCACCACTTCACATAGTCCTTGACCACGGACTCGATGTTCTGCGAGGTGTGGATCCAGTCGATCCACGGCCGCCGCTTGCCCGCGTCCAGCGGGCCGTTGCCGCCGAGGACGAACAGCGGCACCCGGTCGCACCAGGCGTTGAAGATGGCCATCGAGGCGTGCAGCAGACCGACGTTGGCGTGCACGAGGACGCCCATGTGCCGGTTGCTCGCCTTGTGGTAGCCGTGGGCGATCGCGACCGCGATCTCCTCGTGGCAGGCCATGACGATCTCCGGGGCGATCTCCGCGTTGTCCTCGTGGACGAGCGAGTCGTGGACGCCGCGGAAGGACGCCCCGGGGTTGAAGGTCACGTAGTCGATGTCCTGCTGGCGCAGGAACTCGACGATCACGTCGGAGAAGTACTTGCTCATGCCTCGGCCTTCGTCGCGGCCGCCAGGGGCCGCCATCGGTCGGTGTCCCCGGCGTAGCCGAGCACTGCCCACGCGTGGGCGCTGTCGTCGAGAGCCATCCCGAACCCGGCGCCTTCGACGGGCGAGAGGGTGTTGGCCGTACGGTCCACCACGGGCGGCGGGGTGACGATCATCCGCTCGAAGAAGCGGTCCGACTGGCCCGCCTCCACGGTGATCGCGTCCCGGTGCCGGAAGGCGAGCTGCCGGCCCGCGGCGATCAGCGGGCCGGTCTCGGCGACCTGCACCCCGATCTGGAACGCGATGCCGTGCTGCCGCGCGAAGTCGATGATCTGCACCGAGTTCAGCAGGCCACCGCACTTGGCGACGCGGATGTTGAACGCGTCCGCCGCGCCGGTGCGCACCGCCGTGCGGGCGTCCTCCAGCGAGCACAGCGACTCGTCCAGCATGATCTCCACGCCGGTGGCGAGCCGCAGGTCGCGCAGCTCGGTCCACGCGCCCTTGCGCAGCGGCTCCTCGACCATGCTCGCGCCGCACCCGGCGAGCAGCTTGATGTGGTGCAGCGCGTCGTCGTAGGACCAGCTCATATTGGCGTCGACCATGACGGGGACGTCCGGGCCCAGCGCCTCGCGCAGCGCGGTGACGGTCCGGGCGTCGCGCTCGATGTCGTCGGACGCCTTGACCTTCACGAAGTGGAACGGGCCGCGGGTCGCCAGGAACTCCTCCACCCCGATGCCCAGGTCGATCACCTGGGACACGGGCAGCGGGCCCCCGGCGGCCCGGCCGGGCCCGGCGGGGCGGATCATCTCGCCCACGCCGAGCCCGAGCCGGTGGCCCAGGAGATCGAGCACCGCGGTCTCCAGCAGACAGATCAGGTTGTTCCCGCCGGAGATCCCGAAGGTCCGCGCGAAGCCGTCCCGCCGCAGCAGGCCGAGGAGTTCGGTGCTGTCGGCCGTCCGCAGCCGCTCCAGCAGGCGCCGCACGGGCACCTGCTGGAGTTCCGCGCGCACGCCCTCGACGGTCTCGCCGGTGACGTACGGGCGCGGGGCGCACTCGCCGAGCCCCTCGACGCCGCCGGCCGACAGCCGCAGGACGAGGCTGTCGGACCGGCGGCGGCGCGCCGCGGGGTGGTCGAAGCCCACCCGCATCGGCAGCGCCACGTGGTACAGCCGTGCCTCATCCATGGTGGTCCAGGCCGGGGATCAGGGTGAAGGTGGACGACCAGTTCACGAGGCTGGTGCGGGCCTCGGTGTAGTGGAGGTAGTGCTGGTGGGTCGGGAACTTGATGATCCCGCCGCGCCCCTCCGTCATCTCGATGAACGTCTTGTGGGCGTCGTCGAGGTCGACGATCGGGTCGGTCAGCCCGGAGACGTAACCCACCGGCACCGGCGGCAGCGGGCGCCCCGGCCGCATGTAGAGCTTCTCCAGGCCGAGGAGCGTGGCCCGGGAGCGTTTGGTGAGCTGCCGGACGGCGAGGTCGTCGTTGTCGATGTAGTGCTGGTACTTCACGCTGTCGGTGAAGTCCGAGGACTTCAGCCCCGCGTCCCACAGCTCCGTGCTCGTCTCCCGCGCCAGCTCCTCGCGCTCCTCCTCGGAGAGGGTGGCGTGCAGCTTGCCCAGCCAGGTCGAGCAGAAGACCGCGGAGTCGTAGCGGACGCCGGAGTCCTGATGGTGCATCAGGGCCGCCAGGAACGAGCCGCCCAGGCAGTGCCCGAACAGCTGGAGGGGCACCTCCTCACCGATGATGCAGCGCACCGTGGCGAGGGCCGCGGCGTAGTCGCCGAGCACCGTCTCGACGTCCGGTATGTCGTTGCGCTCGCCCTCGCTGATGCCGCTGCCGCGGCGGTCGAGGACGAACAGCGCGATGTCGTTGTTCGCGTACTGCGGGCCCACCTCCCACAACCAGCCCGCATGACTCTGCAGGCCGTGGAAATAGAAGATCGCACCCTTGAGGTTCTTCGGCCGCCACAAGTGCAGCGCGAGGTCGGCGCCGTCGCGCCGCACATGGATGATCTCCTTGCGGCTGTTCTGCGGAGGGCGCTTCAGCTCCAGCATGTGTGCTCTCTTTTCTCAGGGGTCCCGGTGTCAGTCGCCGACGATGTCGGCCACGAAGTCGATGTCCTGCTGAAACGGCTTGTACTTGTACTGGGTCGCGTTGCCGGCGGCCCGGCGGCTCTCGACGTACGCGTTGATCGCGTCGTGCGGCACCGTCACGACCTCGATCGGCCGCAGCCGCCCGCTGTCGCGCTTGGACGCGTACTCGATGTTGATCGTGCTGAGCTCCTGGTCGATCCGCTCGGACAGCGCGGCGTCGACGCCCTTGTCGCTGCCGTGGCTCTCGACGAGGGCGACGTAGTTCGGCGGCTCGCCCCACTTGGGGCCGCACATGTACAGCCCCATGTCGAGGCCGAGGCCCGCGACGCCCTGCTCCAGGGCCTGGGTCACCTGGGCCTCGGTGATCTTCTCGCCGGTGAAGGAGTGGAAGACGCCGTCACGGCGGAGGAAGTGGATCCACGGCACACTGCCCTCGACCCGGTCGACGTGGTAGATGTCGCCGGTCCACAGCCGGTAGAGGCCGTTGCCCTGCGACATGATCAGGTGGTAGTCCTCACCCGCCTCGACCTCGTCGAACAGCAGCGTCTCGACGGGCTCGCCGCGCTCCACCAGCTCACCGAGCGGCACGCTCGCCGGCACGAACTCGTAGAACGCCTGGTTGATCGCGAGCGGCTGGCTGAGCGGGGTGTCGTCCACCGGGATGGTGGTGACGCCCTCGGTGCCGCAGCTCATGAAGGGCAGCTTGGCGACGCCGGGGAAGACCGCGTCGAGCTTGCTCTGGTAGAGCCGGGCCGAGGCCGAGAGCCAGCAGCTGTACAGCGACAGCGAGGGCCAGACGTCCTTGAGGCTGAAACCCGGCTTCGCCAGCACCGCTTCGAGGTGATCGGCCGCGGCCACGTCGGGCTCGCCCCACGGCTCGCCCTCCACCGTGCCCTCGCGCAGGTCCCGCACCAGGCTCTTGCCGTGCACCTCGATGAGGTCGCGCAGCGAGATCAGGGTGCTGGGGTTGATCGACGAGATGTAGTGCAGGTTCTTGCCGAGGAGGTGGCGGATGCGGTGGTACATCCGGCCCTCGTGCGTCGTCGGCGTGTCCGGGCCGAACCAGGGCGCCTCGTACCACGGCGGGTTCCAGTCCCGGGTGTTGATCTGCGGGTGCCGGTTGCTGACGGCCTGGTGTTCCACGCCGTGCACGAAGTCGCTGACGTCCTCGCGGACCGTCTGCGTGTCGAGCGTGGCGTAGGGGTGCGCAAGCAGCTCGGGGTGGTGCTCCAGATAGGTGCCCCACATCGCCTTCATCGCCGGGATGCGATAGGTCAGCAGCCAGTGCAGCGTGTACGGGACGCGCTTCGGAGTGCCGGTCGTGCCACTGGTCTTGAGCCAGCGGAGCACCGGGCTGCACGTCAGGGTGCCGCCCTTGGTGCGCGTCTCGCGCTCGATGACCTCGGCGAAGTCGTCGTAGCGCATGATCGGCACCGTCCTGCGGAAGGACGTCGCGTCCTTCGCCAGGGCGTCGTAACCCCGCTCCTTCCAGTGCAGCGAGGCCGCGCTGACCCCGATGATGTCGTCGAGCACGCGCTCCTGCGCCCCTTGGGGGTTCTTGAGGTCCGCGAGCAACTGCTCATGGGCCAGCCGGCACTCCTCGATGAAGCGGCCCCGGCGCGCCTTCCAGTGTTTCTGCCAATCCGATATGGACATGTCCACTTCTCTCCGCATGGGTTCGACTGGGTGAGGGAGGGTGAATCAGGGGTCCTGCCGCCCGAGCGGCCGGGCAGGGAAACGCCGAGCACCGGCGGTGGGGGGCCGCCGGTGCTCGGGGGTACGGGGTGGATCGCTGAACCTGGGCCGCGCGGTGCGCGTACGGCCGGGCGGGCGCCGCGTCGTCGGGGCGCCGGGCCGGTCAGCGGTCGATGAAGGCCATCATCCGCTCGTTGTAGCGGGGACCGGCCACCTGCGCGGAGTCGACGGCGTCCGCGATCTCGCGGAGCAGCTCCGCGTCGAGCCGGACCTCGGCCGCGCTGAGGTTCTCCTCCAGGTAGGTGCGGCGCTTGGTGCCCGGGATGGGCACGATGTCGTCGCCCTGGTGCAGCACCCACGCGATGGCCAGCTGAGCGGGGGTGAGCCCGTGGCGGGCGGCCAGATCCTTGATCTTCGCGGCGATCGCCATGTTGTGGTCGTAGTTCTCGCCCTGGAGCCGCGGGTCGTGGCTGCGGAAGTCGTCCTCGGGGTAGTTCTCGGCGCGGTCCACGCTGCCGGTGAGGAAGCCGCGGCCGAGCGGACAGAACCCGACGAGGCCGATGCCCTCGGCGCGGAGCAGCGGCAGCACGCCGTCCTCCAGATTGCGCTCCCAGACCGAGTACTCGCTCTGGATCACGGACAGCGGGTGCACGGCGTGGGCACGGCGGATGGTGTTCTCACCGGCCTCGCACAGGCCCAGATAGCGGACCTTGCCCTGCGCGACCAGCTCCGCCATCGTGCCGACGACGTCCTCGATCGGGACGCCGGGGTCGACGCGGTGCTGGTAGAGCACGTCGATGTGGTCCGTCCGGAGCCGGCGCAGCGATGCCTCGACGACCTCCACTATGTGCTCCGGGCGGCTGTTCACCGGAGCGGTGGAGCCGTCCTTCATCTTCATCGGGAAGCCGAACTTGGTGGCGATGACGACCTGGTCGCGCCTGCCCTCCAAGGCCTTGCCGAGCAGCTCCTCGTTGTCGAAGGGGCCGTACGCCTCGGCGGTGTCCAGCATGGTGACGCCGAGCTCCAGGGCCCGGTGGACCGTGGCGATCGACTCCTTGTCGTCGGTGGCGCCGTACCACTGGCTCATGCCCATACAGCCGAGACCGATCTGCGCGACCTCGAGGCCCTGGCTGCCGAGCTTGCGGTGTTCCAGCAACGTGCTTCTCCGTTCGAGAGGTTGTTCTCCGGGGCGGGTGTCTGCCGATGACGTGAGTGGGGGGTGTACGTGGGGGGCGTACGTGTGCGGGGCGGGGGAGGGGAGGGCCCCGGTGCCGTCGGGGGAGCGGCACCGGGGCCGGGTGGGACCGGCCGGCGCGGGGGAGGGCCGGCCGGAGTGTCAGGGGCGCGATCCGCGTACCAGCTCGGCGAGTTCGTCGAGGTCGTACGTGGCGCGCCGGGCGGTGCCGTAGCGGGTGATGCGCCCGCGGTGGGCCCACTGGCGGATGGTGCCCTCGGTGACCCCGAGGGCCAGGGCTGCGACATTGGTGGGTACGCGGCGGGCGCGCTCCGCGGGGGTCATACCGCCGCCACCTCCTTGCGGAGGCCGCCCAGCCGGAGCCACATGCTCGGGGGAAGCGTGTGGCCGGCGTCGCAGACCAGTCCGCGAAGTGCCGCCTTGCTGCTGCCGATCGAGGAGATCGACACCGTGCCGTGGCAGCCCGCCTCGGGGCAGTCGCCGACGGGGGCCGGCTCCACGGGGTCGGGGTCGATCACCCGGCGCATGGTGCCGACGAGCAGCATGATCTCGTCGGCCGCCTCGCCGGCGGCCGGGTGGGCCGCCAGCCAGGCGAGCTGATCGCGCAGGAACGCGGCCAGCGCCGGGACGGTGCGTGCGGGGGGTGCGAGGGGTGCGAGGGGTGCGGTCAGGGCCCGCTCGTCGACGACGAGTTCGGCCCAGGAGACCAGGGTGCACAGGGCGCGGTCGCGGACGCTCGCGGTGTGCGGGTCGATCGGCAGGCGGAGCGTGCGGCTTCCGGAGACGCGCGGTGACATCCAGGCCCTGCCCGGACCGCCCAGCTCTTCGTCGCTCTCGGCGTAGAGGCCGGGGAGCTCGGCGAGCTGGTCGGCCAGGCGCTCCCGGCAGGGCCCGCAGAGGCGGGAACCCGTGCCGGTGCGCCGGGCGCGGGGGCGGGGGTCGTCGTGGTCCCGGCGGCACCGGGGCGATGCGCACAGGGGGGCGGCGGTGGCGGTGGTGGTGGCGGTGGTGGTGGCGGTGGTGTCCGCGGACACCTGGGCCGGCCGGTATCCCCGTGCGACGGGGGCCTGTGGGTTGGTCACCAGTCCCATCTCCTGTTCATCCACTGTTAAATACCCTCCCGAAGGAATGTTTTCAGCTTGTGGGTATCCGCTGGGGAGGGTCAAGGGAATTGAGCGAAGGACGCGTTCAACGTCGGGGTCCAGAAGACACAGTGGCTCGCGAAGAAGCGTGACACATGTGCGGCCTCGTGTGCAACCCCTGGATTTTCCGGGTGCGTTGAGGAGGCGTCATGCCTGCTCACGGCGTCTCACCCCAGGTTCCGAGGGCGAGTTGGGGGTGCGGGCTGAGCAGGTCCAGGAGCATCGCCCAGTCCTCTTCGAGGGGCGAGAGGCGCTCGTCGAGCGCCGGAGCGCCTGGTGCGTAGGGCGCGCCCCAGGCGACCGCCAGGAGCAGCCGCACGATGCGGTCCGGGGCGTACGAGTCGAGGATCGCCCCCTCCTCCTGGCCGCGGCGCGCAAGCGTCGCCAGACAGTCCCTTATCTCCATCAGCGTCTTGGCGCCCCGGTCCGAGCTGAGCCCGCCGTCCGCCAGCAGCCGCAGTGCCGCCCGCATCCGTACGTCCGACTCCAGCCTCCTGGCCAGGCCCAACGCGGCCGCCAGCAGCGTCGCCGGGGCCGGCCTGCCCAAGTCCCCCCAGGCCCTGCGGATGTCGTCCCATGCGTCCGCGAAGTGCTGGAGCAGCGCGTGCGCCAGGTCCTCCTTGGACGGGAAGTGGGCGTAGAGGGCGCCCTTCGTCATGCCGATGCGGGTGGCGACCGTCTGCAGGGCGGTATTGGCGTAGCCGCGCAGGGCGAACTCCTCGGCGGCGGCGTTGAGTACATGTTCCCTGGTCCGCCTGGCGCGTTCCTGGATCACCGGGTCCTCCGTTTCTCTTCGTGGCCCCCGTGGTTGGGGGAAAGATACCCCCTGGAAGGAATGTTTTATCCCCGCGCAACGCGGAACGGGCTGGATCTGTGTCCAGCCCGTTCGGGGTTGTGTGTCTATGTTGTTTGTGGTTGCGGTGGCTGGGGTGGTTCGCCCTTCGGGCGTGGCCTCAATCGCCGGCCGGGCTGGTTTGTGGTGGGTGCCGGGGGTGTGACCTCCGGGCTGAGGACCTGGAACGCGGTGCGTGGCGCCGTCTTACGTATTGGGTGCTGTGACTACGCACCGCGTTCCAGAACCTCACCCTCCGGCCCCACCCCCTCCGCCGGTGGGTACGTTCACGGCCGGTGGGTGCGCCGTTCTCTTCCGCCAGGTGTGCGAAATCCGGCCCGTTGGGGGCACCTCTGTGGGGCACTCCCGGACGGAGTTCTGGGGGAGGCGACGGAGCTGAGGTCCGGGGTCTGAGGCGGCGCCCCAGTTCCGGGAAGGGGCAGGGTGGGCCCCCACGCGGCAGAGCCGCACAACAGGCGCAGCCGGGAAGGCGCGTGCTGCGGACTCCCGGCTACCGGTCCGTTGTCGCCTGCGGCGGAAGGCGCCCTGCGGACGCGTTCTCAATCGCCGGACGGGCTGAAGTGAATGGCGCACCCACCGGCCTTGAACTTGCTCTCCGGCGGGAGGGGGTGGGGCCGGAGGGTGAGGTTCTGGAACGCGGTGCGTCGTCACAGTACTCAATGCGCCTGACGGTGCCATGCACCGCGTTCCAGGTCCTCAGCCCGGAGGACCCACCCCCGGCACCCACCACAAACCAGCCCGGCCGGCGATTGAGGCCACGCCCGAAGGGCGTCCCGCCGCAGGCGTCAACCGGCCCGTAGGCGCCACTGGTCGGCCGGCGTCAACCGGCCCGCAGGCAAGGGGCTGGGGCGGAGCCCCCAAAGGGTCAGAGCGGGGTCAGCAAGTCCAGCGGGCCCGGTTCGGACGGAAGTCGCAACCAGCCCTCACGAGCAGCGAGTTCCGTCAGGTGCGGATCCGTGCCGACCATCGCCGCCGTGCCCACGGCACGAAGCAGAGGCAGGTCACTCACATGATCTCCGTACGCGAAGCAATCCGCCGGTGAAGCGGAGGCCGCTGCCATTAACACCGCCGCCGCCTCCCCCTTCGCCTCGCCGATCATCGGGCGGACGATCTCGCCCGTGAGGACGCCGGACTCGTCGACGCGCTGCGACGCGCACAGGATGCGGTCCGCGCCCAGGTCCGCGGCGAGCGGGGCCAGGACGGGCCAGAGGGAGCCGGAGACCAGCACGATCATGTGGCCGAGTGCCCGGTGCCGCCGCAGGGCGGTGACGGCGGGGACGACGAAGGCGTGCGGGTCCGTGCGGAAGGCGGCGTACCACTCGCGGCCCGCCGTCTGGAGTTTGTGGGCCGGCACGCCCGCGAAGCGCCGGTAGTAGGCGCGGTTCAGCTCGCTCCTGTCCTTGCCCGTGAGCGCCATCGCCTCCAGGTCGCAGGTCTCCCCCGGCGGGTGGAGGGCGTCCCACCAGTCGCGGAAGAGCAGCATGCTCTTGCCGTTCAGCAGCGTCTCGTCGACGTCGAAAAAGGCCACCGGCCGTACGGTCATGTCCCGCTGGCCTCCTTGTCGGAATCGGGGAATGCCGCGTCGGCGTAGGCCGCGGCGGCCGTGTCGAAGTCCAGCGTCGCGTGCGCGGCCGCGGCGGTCGCGTCGCGCCACTTCTGTTGCAGGGGGTTGCCGTCGGCGAGCGCTCCCGCGCCTGCGGCGTGGAAGAGGCGGTCCACCGTCTCCGAGCACAGGGTGGCGGCCATGGCCGCGTCGCGCCTGCACTCGGCGACCACCTCGGGCGTCACCACCGCGCCGTCCGCGCGGTGGGCCACGTCGGTCAGGAGCAGCCGGGCCGCCTTGAGCTTCGCCGAGGACTCGGCGACGAGGTGCCGGGCCGCCGGGGTGAGGGCCGCCGCCCGCCCGTCGGCCCGCTTGCGGCCCGCCGTCGCGGCGGTCCACAGGCTGTGGACGGACTCCGCCGTGCCCAGCAGCGGCGCGGCGAACTGGAGCGCCGCCACCATCGGGAACGGCACGGTGTGGCACCGCGCCCCGCCCGGCCAGGGGATCAGCAACTCGCCCAGGGTGAAGGTCCGGTGGGCCGGTACGGACAGCCCGTCCGCCGTGACCGTGTTGCTCCCCGTGCCGCGCAGCCCGAGCGGCCGCCAGGTGTCGAGGACGGTCACCTCGGCTCGTGGCACGGCGAAGATCCGGTGTTCGCGCCCCGCCGAGCCCTCGGTCCAGCTGGCCAGCAGGACCCAGTCCGCGTGGTCGACGCCGCTGGCGTAGGCCCAGCGCCCGGTCAGCGCCCAGCCGTCCGGGCCGGGCGCCGCCTCGCCCTGCGGCGGGACGACCGACGCGGCGATCCGTACGTCGGGACCGGCGCCCCACACGTCCCGCTGTCCCTGTTCGGGGAGGTAGGAGGCGAGGCGGCCGTGGCCCGCGTACAGCGCGGCGCACCACGCGGCGGAGGCGCAGGCCCCCGCGACCGAGGCGGTCGCCGTGAGGAACTCGCCGAAGGTGCCCTCGTGGCCGCCCCAGCGGCGCGGTACGAAGTGCCGGGCGAACCCGGCGTCGCGCACGGCGTCCGCCGTGGCGGAAGTCAAGTGGTGTTTCTCCTCGGCGAGTTGCGCGTCGGCGCTCGCGGTCGGCAGTACCGCCGCCGGGGCGAGCCCGGCGGGCGCGGTGGGCGTCAGCACGTGACGGCCTCCCAGTCCGCGAGGAGCGTCCAGGACGGCGCGGCGCCGATGAAGCGGGCGCTCGTCAGCGTCCGGTCGCCCTGCACCGCGCTGATCTCGAACCCGGCGCGCGAGGGGCCCGGCTCCAGCACGGGGCGGACGACGATGTCGATCGGGTGGTCGAGCTCGCCGAAGCAGCTGAACTGGGCCTCCAGCGAGGACACCCCCCACGGCGCGAGCCGCGACACCGCGCCGTACTCGCGTACGTACGAGGCGTGGGCCGCCTGGTTCAGCGCCTCCAGCAGCACCATGCCCGGGACGTGGTCGGAGTCGTGGTCGAAGTGGACCGGGTGGGTGCGGTCCATGCGCAGCCGCCAGGTGCCCTCGGGGGCGTCCGGCGCCTGGGCGAGCAGTACGTCCCGCTCCAGGCGGCGGCCGACGGCCCCGGGGCGGAGGAGGAAGGTGCCCGCCGCCGGGTTGTCCGTCGCGTGAGCCGCGTCGAGCACCGGGCGGTTGCGGTGGCGCAGCGCGTCGTACGCCGCCTGGGGGAGCACGGCCCAGCGGAAGTCGGCGCGGCCGTACCAACGGCCGTGTATATAGAGGGAGACCGACAGCTGCATGCTGAAGCGGTTCGGCCGGGTGGACGTCCGTACGCAGGTGACGTCGAGGACCACGGGCAGGGCGGCGCTCTCGTCGAACGGCAGGCCCCGGGGGACGATGTCCGCGCTGAGGTGGCTGAGCACGAAGTGCTGCCCCTCCGTCGGGATCCCGTAGAACATGTGTGAGAGATAGATGGCCGACTGCCGCATCGACTCGACCAGCAGCGTCGGATCGCCGGCCCCGGACGGGCCCGGCCGGTAGAGCAGGTGGTCAGGCGACCAGGACGCCGCCACGAGGAAGTGGTCCTCGCCCACCTGTTCCGCGTCGGTGAGCAGAACCTGGCTGTCGGCGGCCTTGTGGACCAGACGGCGCTCGACGGTGGGAGCGAATCCGAGCCGACGGGTGCTGCCGAGAGCGTTGTTGACGATCTCCGTCGCGTCGACGGCGGCGGTGGCCGGGCGCGGCGTGGCAGCGGGAACGGTGTGAACAGCTTGCACGATTGGAACCCTCCCCTGTGGAGCGCCGGCGGGGCTGGCCTCGTCGGTGTGTGCTCCGGGTACGACAGTCAGTGCTTGATGAACCCGAAAATATACCTGCGGGAAGGTATATTGCAAGGGAGAGGTTCGGGAGTCGTCGACCGGTGCCCCGGCCGCCTCTCCCGCCGCTCCCACCGACAGGAGAAGAACTGTGACGACCAGGCAGCGCAAGACCCCCGTCCGTGCCACTGCCGACCTCAAGCAGGACCGTGCCATCCGCACCAGGGCGCAGACCCTGCACGTGGCCGCCAAGCTCTTCGCCGAACAGGGCTTCCGTGCCACCTCCATGCAGCACGTCGCCGAGCGGCTCGGCATGACGAAGGGCGCCGTCTACTTCCACTTCCCGACGAAGGAGTCCCTCGCGGTCGCCATCGTCGAGGAGCATTACGGGCGTTGGCCCATGGTGGTCAAGGAGGTCCAGGCGGAGGGCCTGAGCCCCATGCGGACCGCCGAGGAGATCCTCAACCGCGCCGCCGTCGCCTTCCGCGACGACCCCGTCATGCAGGCCGGCGCCCGGCTCCAGCTCGAACGCCCGCACATCGACGCCGAATTGCCGACGCCGTACCTGGAGTGGACCCAGCTCCTGACGTCCCTCCTGGTCACGGCCCGCTACAGCGGCGAACTTCGGCCGGGGATCGATCCTGAGGCGGGGGCTCGGGCGTTGGTGTCGGCGTTCTTCGGGATGCAGCACATTTCTGATGTGCTTGCGCATAGGGCGGACATTGTGGAGCGGTGGAACGAGGTCAGGGACCTGACGTTTTACGCGTTGCGGGCGTAGTTGTTCTGCGCCTGCCGGGACGCCCTTCGGGCGTGGCCTCAATCGCCGGCCGGGCTGGTTTGTGGTTGGGCCGGGGGTGTGGCCTCCGGGCTGAGGACCTGGAACGCGGTGCGTGGCGCCGTCTTACGTGTTGGGTGCTGTGACTACGCACCGCGTTCCAGAACCTCACCCTCCGGCCCCGCCCCCTCCGCCGGTGGGTACGTTCACGGCCGGTGGATGCGCCTTTCTTTCCCGCGGGGCACGCCGTCCTTTTCTTTTCAGCCCGTTGGGGGCACCTCCCAGCGATAGCTGGGGGCGTTTGAGGACGCGGCCGCAGGCCGCTCCCGCCGCAGGCGGCAACGGACCCGCAGCTCGGGGTCTGGGGCAGCGCCCCAGTTTCGGGAAGGGGCGGGGTAGGGGAACAAGCCCGCCGCAGGCGCCCACCGACCCGCAGCCGGGGGGCTGGGGCACGCGCCCCAGTTCGGGGAGGGCGGAGCTGGGGAACGGACCCGCTAGCCATCGGAGGAGCCGAGCAGATGCCGAAATCTGGCATTGCTCGGCCTCGCCCCCCGCTCGCCCACGGTCGCCGTCCAGTGCCGGCACGTGACGTTCACGAATGCGTCGACGGATTCCGGGTCCGCGTGGCGCCAACTCCGGAAGCCGGCCAGCCAGGCCCGTGCGGCAGTGGGTTCCTGCCCGTTCTCCATCAGCCGCACGGCCGTGCATGCCGGGTCCACCCATGCGGGGCCGGTTGCGGCTCTGGCCCAGTCCACGAGGTAGGCGTCGCCATTGCGGCTGATCACGATGTTGTGCGGATTCGTGTCGGTGTGGAGCAAGGCGTTCCCGCTGAGGTGCTCGGCTTCACCGGGTAGCAGGTACGGCGTGAATCGGTCGGCCAGGCGCGGGACGGGTGCGGAGGGGCCGCCGAACTCCTGCATACGCCGCAGGGCGACTGCCACGGCTCTCAGATCCTTCGTGCCTGGGCTCAAATCGGCGTGTCTGCCCTCGATGTACGCGAAGGCGAGACAGGACCACCCCCCGCCATGGACACGGTGACGGACAGCTGGACTGACGCTCCCGACCGTTTCGTTGATGCGCTCCTCTTGGCGGAGCGACGCCACCGCTTCCGCGTCGGCGTCGCGCACACCCTTGAGGAACAAGCGGCCGTGCTCAGTGGTCAGCGCGAGCGCGACGGAACAGTTGAGGCCTTCGGCGATGATCTCCGAAGCGGTCACCTGCCCTGTGTGGTCCTCCACTGCGTCGCGCAGTACGGCGGGGAGTCCCTCCCACCCGATCCGCTCGACCATACGCTCTCCCTTCGGCATGAACGCTGCTCTGGTCGCGGGGTGTTGTCACTGCGTCGTGCCGCACTTACGGCAGCGCTGGGCGCCGCTCCACTGAACCCAATCGTGTTCGCACTCGTCCGCGCTCATCGTGTGCCACATGCTGAACCTCTCTTTGTGTCGGGCTTCGCCCCGGGTTTCGCCAAGCCTGCTCGGGCCCCTTGCCTGCGGGTCGGTTGGCGCCTGCGGCGGGCTTGTTCCCCAGCCCCGCCCCTCCCCGAACTGGGGCGCGTGCCCCGGACCCCCGGCTGCGGGTGGTCGGCGCCTGCGGCGGGCTTTTTCCCCTACCCGCCCCTTCCCGAAACTGGGGCGCTGCCCCAGACCCCGACGCGCGGGTCCGTTGCCGCCTGCGGCGGGAGCGGCCTGCGGCCGCGTCCTCAAACTCCCCCAGCTACCGCTGGGAGGTGCCCCCAACGGGCTGAAAAGAAAAGAACGGCGCACCGGCCGAAAAGAAAGGCGCGCCCCGAAGGGGTCTACGCACCCACCGGCCGTGAACGTACCCACCCCCGGTCCAGCCACAAACCCAGCCCGGCCGGCGATTGAGGCCACCCCACCCGAGACACTGACAACCCGCAGACAACAGCGAGCCGCAAGCAAACGGCACACAGCAAAGGAGTCCCATGGTCAGCGTTCACGCTTTTCTCGGCATCGCGGCCGTCGAGCTCGGGATGGTGCTCACCCCCGGGCCGAACATGATGTACCTCGTCTCCCGGTCGGTGACTCAGGGGCGCCGGGCGGGGCTGGTCTCGTTGCTCGGGGTGGCGGTCGGGTTCTTCGTCTATCTGCTGGCCGCAGTCGCCGGGATCGCGACGCTGTTCGCGCTCGTGCCCGCCGTCTACACCACCGTGAAACTCGCCGGTGCCGCCTATCTCGCCTATCTCGCCTGGAAGGCGCTCAAGCCCGGCGGCATCTCGGCGTTCGACCCGCAGCCGCTGCCGCCGGACAGGCCGCGGAAGCTCTTCACGATGGGGCTGGTCACCAACCTCCTCAATCCCAAGATCGCGATTCTCTTCATCTCGGTGCTGCCGCAGTTCGTCGAACCCGGCCATGGTTCCGTCGCCCTGCAGAGCCTGCTCCTGGGGCTGACCCTGATCACCATCGCGATCACCGTCAACGGGCTCATCGCGATGTCCGCGGGGTCCATAGCCGGGTTCCTCAAACGGCGCCCCCGCTGGCTGCGCATGCAGCGTTACTTCATGGGCACCATGCTCGCCGGCATCTCCGTACGCGTCGCCACCACCTGAGAGCAGACAGACTGAGAGCACACAGACTGAGAGCACACAGACTGAGAGCAGACAGACTGAGAGCAGACAGAGCCGCCTCCCTTCTCCAGGGAGGCGGCTCTGTGGCCCGTGGGGGTGCCGGAATCAGCTCGCCGCGCGGCGAGCCTCCGTGTGGGCGGCGGCGTGGGCGGCCGCGTGGGCGAGCGTGGCCCGGCTGTTGGCGCCGAGGGCCTGGGTGATGTACGCGCGGGCGTCCGCGAGCGTGCTGTCGGGGCCCAACGCCTCCTTCAGCGCCGCCGGGTTGAGTACGACGGTGTGCCGGGCGGTGACGTGCGCGCCGAGCTCGTCCTCGCTGAAGGTCCAGCTGCCGCTGTGGCCGAAGAGCAGCGCCGGGGCGGCCGTCTGCTTGTAGACGATCCGCTCGCCGGGGAAGCAGAGCCGGATCGACTCGGTGGTGTGCGCGGAGCCGTCCTTCGTCACGGTCTCCATGCGCAGCCGCTGGACGCCGGGCTCCGGCTCGGTGAGGTCCACCTTGCCGACGTGCGGCAGGATCTCGGGCCAGAGGTCGGCGCGGTCGATGAACTCGTACGCGTCGGCGGCCGCGCCCGGCATGTCGATGACGTCCTCGAAGGCGAAGACCACGTCGTCGACGGGGTGGCCGAGCTCGGCGATGCGCGTCAGGGCGGCGAGCTCCTTGGGGCTGTTGCGGTCGAGGCCCGCGTTGATCCACGCGATGTTGTCGGCGGTGTCGTCGACGGCCTGGAACTCGTGGACGAGCACGACCTCCGTACGCCCGTCCGGCAGTTCACGGAAGAGCCACTCGCCGCCCATGGAGGCGATCGGCGGGCGGCTGTGGTCCTGGGCGAAGGTGACGCGCAGGGTGTCGGGGTCGAGCGTGCGGCGGGAGGTCCAGTTGCGCACCTCGTCGCCGACGACGGCCCAGAGGCGGAAGCGCTCGGCCCGGTCGCTCTTCTCGATGTGCCGCACGTGGACGCTGGGCCCGAAGACCGCGGGCCAGCGGGTGACGTCGGCGACCAGGTCGTACAGGACCCGGGCCGGTGCGGCGACGACGGCGGTGTGCTCGGTGCGGTGAACGCGCAGGCCCGGCATGAGGCGCCCCTTCCCCAGAGTGGAATTCACTGACGCCGCCGACTATGCGGACCCGTGCTGGAGCGTGCCTGGAGAACCGCTACCGCGGCCCGGACTCCCGTGGTGCGGGCCCTTATCCCGCGTCCAGGTTCTCTCCAGATGGCCCCCGCAGCCTGATCAGGCCGAGCACGCGGAAGACGGGGAAAGGACCGAACGACAATGTTCTGCACATACGGAGGCCGGGGATGACCCGGCGCGTAGTGATCACCGGTATCGGTGTGCGCGCTCCCGGGGGGAACGGGACGGAAGCGTTCTGGGACCTGCTGACGGCAGGGCGCACCGCGACCCGCGACATCTCCTTCTTCGACGCCTCGCCGTTCCGCTCCCGCATCGCCGGCGAGGTGGACTTCGACGCGGTGGCCGAGGGGTTCGGCCCGCGGGAGATCCGCCGGATGGACCGCGCGACGCAGTTCGCCGTGGCCTGCGCCCGGGAGGCCCTGCTCGACAGCGGCCTGGAGACCGGCGGACTCGACCCGCACCGCATGGGCGTCACCCTGGGCAGCGCGGTCGCCTCGGCGACCAGCCTGGAGAACGAGTACCTGGTGATGTCGGACGCGGGCAAGGAGTGGCTGGTCGACCCCGGTCACCTGTCGCCGCACATGTTCGACTACCACAGCCCCGGCATCATGCCGGCCGAGGTCGCCTGGGCCATGGGCGCCGAGGGCCCGGTGACGATGGTGTCCGACGGCTGCACCTCCGGCCTGGACTCCGTCGGTTACGCGGCCCGGCTGATCCGCGAGGGCACCGTCGACACGGTCGTGGCGGGCGCAGCCGACACCCCGATCTCGCCGATCGTCGTGGCCTGTTTCGACGCGATCAAGGCGACGACCTCGCGCAACGACGACCCCGCGCACGCCTCGCGGCCCTTCGACGGCAGCCGTAACGGCTTCGTCCTGGCCGAGGGCGCGGCGATGTTCGTGCTGGAGGAGTACGAGGCCGCCAAGGCCCGCGGGGCGCGCATCTACGCGGAGATCGGCGGCTACGCGACGCGCTGCAACGCGTACCACATGACGGGTCTGAAGAAGGACGGCCGCGAGATGGCCGAGGCCATCCGGGTCGCGCTCGACGAGGCCCGCCTGGACCGTACGGCGATCGACTACGTCAACGCGCACGGTTCGGGCACCAAGCAGAACGACCGGCACGAGACCGCGGCGTTCAAGCGCAGTCTCGGGCAGCACGCCTACGACGTGCCGGTCAGTTCGATCAAGTCCATGGTGGGCCACTCGCTCGGTGCGATCGGCTCCGTCGAGATCGCGGCTTCGCTGCTGGCGATCGAGCACGGGGTCATCCCGCCCACGGCGAACCTGCACACTCCCGATCCCGAATGCGACCTGGACTACGTGCCGTTGACCGCGCGCGAGCAGCGTGTGGACACCGTCCTCACGGTGGGCAGCGGCTTCGGCGGCTTCCAGAGCGCGATGGTCCTGCACCGCCCGGAGGTAGCGGCATGAGCCAGGCGACGGTCATCACAGGAATCGCGGTCGTGGCACCCAACGGACTGGGCGCCGAGCCGTACTGGAAGGCGCTGCTCGCGGGCGGGAACGGCATCGCCGAGCTGTCCCGCTTCGACGCCTCCCGCTACGCCTCGAAGCTCGCCGGAGAGGTCCGCGGCTTCGACGCCAAGGAGCACCTGCCCGGCCGGCTGCTGCCGCAGACCGACGTCTCCACCCGCTACGGGCTGGTGGCGGCGGACTGGGCGCTCGCCGACGCGGGCGTGGACGCCGGGACCCTGACCGACTACGACAAGGGTGTCGTCACCTCCAACTCCCAGGGCGGGTTCGAGTTCACCCACCGCGAGTTCCAGAAGCTGTGGAGCCAGGGGCCGGAGTTCGTCAGCGTCTACGAGTCGTTCGCCTGGTTCTACGCGGTGAACACCGGCCAGATCTCCATCCGCAACACCATGCGCGGCCCCGGCGCCGCGCTCGTCGGCGAGCAGGCCGGCGGTCTGGACGCGCTCGGCCACGCGCGCCGCACGGTCCGCTCCGGCACCAAGCTGGTGCTGTCCGGCGGCATCGACTCGGCCTTCGACCCGTGGGGCTGGGCCTCGCAGCTGTCGAGCGGCCGGGTGAGCACGGTGGCCGACCCGCGCCGCGCCTTCCTGCCCTTCGACGCCGACGCCAGCGGCTACGTACCGGGCGAGGGCGGCGCGATGCTCGTCCTGGAGGACGCCGTCTCCGCCCGTGAGCGGGGCGCCGGGCACGTCTACGGCGAGCTCGCCGGCTACGCCTCGACGTTCGACCCGAAGCCCGGCTCCGGCCGGCCGCCGGGGCTGCGCCGCGCGGCCGAACTCGCCCTGGCCGACGCGGGCCTGGAGCCCGGCGACATCGACGTCGTCTTCGCCGACGCCTCCGGCGTCCCGGAGCTCGACCGCGACGAGGCCGCCGCGATCCGCGGGATCTTCGGCGCGGGCGGCGTGCCCGTCACGGCCCCGAAGTCGCTCACCGGGCGCATGTACGCCGGTGGCGGCCCGGCGGACGTGGTCGCGGCCCTGCTGGCCTTCCGCGACCAGGTGATCCCGCACACCGCGCACGTCACCCGGGTGCCCGAGGAGTACGGCCTCGACGTGGTGCGGGACGCGCCGCGCGACGTCCCCGTCAAGGCGGCCCTGGTGCTCGCCCGCGGCCGCTGGGGCTTCAACTCCGCGGTCGTCGTGACCCGCCCCTCCTCCTGATCATCCGGCTCCCCAGACAAGGAAGTTGACCACCATGGCATCCCTCACCTTCTCCGACCTCTTCCGCATCCTCACCGAGTGCGCCGGCGCCGACGACACCACCGCGGTGTCCGAGGACAGCCTGGACAGCACCTTCGAGGACCTGGGCTACGACTCCCTCGCCCTGATGGAGAGCGCCGCCCGGATCAAGCAGGAGTACGGCGTCGACCTCTCCGACGACGCGCTCTACGACATCGAGACGCCGCGCGCGCTCCTCGACCTGATCAACGGGACCCCCGTGGCCGCCTGACCGCGTCGCGGCGACAGCCGAGAGCGCCCCGCCCGGATCCCCCGGGCGGGGCGCTCTCACGTATCGGAGCAGGCTCGGCGAAGGCGTCAGCCGACGCCGGAGATCTCCAGCGCCTCCGCCGCCTCGCGCAGGATGCGCAGCCTGCCGTCGTGGTCCGTGCGCGCCGGGGACAGCATGATGCCCAGCGTCGTCACCCCGGCCCCGGCGAACTCCCGCATCCGCTCGGCGACCCGGGCCACCGGGCCGACCATCGCGGTGCGATCGACGAAGCCCAGCGGCACCGCCCGCGCGGCCCCGGCCCGGTCGCCCGCAGCCAGCCGCTCCGCGAAGCGGGCCATCTCCGCCTCGTAGCCCATGCGGCGCGCCAGCGAGCAGTAGAAGTTGGTCGCCGGGTCGCCGATGCCGAGCATGTAGACGTAGTGGTCGCGGAGTTGGTCCACGGCCGTCCCGACGTCGTCCGCGAAGGCCGTCGGCAGGCTGGGCAACACGTCGAAGCCCGCCATGTCCCGGCCGGCGCGCTCCCGTCCCGCCCGGATGCCGGCGACCGCCTCCGCGACGGCCTCCGGGGAGGTGAACACCCCGATCCAGCCGTCGGCGATCTCCCCCGCCAGCTTCAGGGAGCCCGCGCCCACCGCCGCGAGGTAGACCGGGATGTGCGGGCGCGGGAGTTCCGTGGTGATGTGCAGCGGGGCGCCGGTGCGGCCCGAGGCGGGCAGCCGGAAGTGCTCCCCCTCGTAGCGCAGGGGTTCGCCGCGCAGTGCCTGGCGCACGACGTCCACGTATTCGCGGGTGCGTGCCAGGGGCTTGTCGAAGGGGACGCCGTACCAGCCGTCCGAGACGTCGGGGTTGGACACCCCGAGGCCGAGCCGGAACCGGCCGCCGCTGAGCGCGTCGAGCGTGGCCGCCGTCAGGGCGGCCAGCCCCGGCGGGCGGGCGGGGATCTGCATGATCCCCGAGGCGAGGCCGATGCGGCGGGTGCGGCCGGCGGCCAGCCCCAGCACGCTCACGGCGTCGTTGCGGTAGCCCTCGCCGGACAACACCACGCTGTAGTCGAGCGCTTCGGCGGCCTGCGCCAGCTCGCCCGCTCCTTGATAGACCAGATTTGCCGCGAGTCGCACCGAGAACAGCCTCCGTAGCTTTCCGTGAGCTCTCCGTGAGCAGAGTGCTGTGAGCCTCCGGCACCCGGCTGTATCCCCGATGGACATTTCCTGGAGCCGCGGGGCGCGGCCGCCGTGGGCGTCTGGAGGGAATCTCCAGATGGGCTGAACACAGTGAGGGGCGATCGTCAGTCCGAGGAGAGGAACGTCGGTATGGCCGACTTGTCGGGAAAGAGGGCCCTGGTCACCGCGGCGTCGCGGGGCATCGGCCGGGGCGTCGCGCTGCGGCTCGCCGCGGCCGGTGCCCGGGTCGCCGTGAACTACAGGGAGAACGCCGCGGCCGCCCAGGAGGTCGTCGACGAGATCGTCCGGGGCGGGGGCGACGCCTTCGCGGTGCGCGCGGAGATCGGCGGCCGGGCGGAGGCCGAGCGGCTCTTCGCGCGCGTGCTGGAGGAGTTCGGCGGCCTGGACGTCCTGGTCAACAACGCCGGTGTGCAGGGCATGGGCCCGGTCGCCGAGGTGACCGAGGAATTCCTCGACCGCGCCGTCGACGTCAACCTCAAGGGGACGTTCTACGCGTTCCAGCAGGCGGCGCGGCACCTCGCCGACGGCGGCCGGATCATCAGCGTCTCCACCGCCTTCACCCGCTCCCTGACACCGGGCGCCGGTGTCTACGCGGCCACCAAGGGCGCGGTCGAGCAGCTCACCAGGACGCTCTCCCAGGAGCTGGCCGGACGGCGGATCACCGTCAACGCGGTGCTGCCGGGGATCGTCGACACCGACGCGACGGCCCCGCTGCGCGAGCGCTTCGCGGCCATCGCCGAGGCCACCCCGCTGGGCCGGATCGGCCGGCCGGACGACGTCGCCGGGATCGTCGCCTTCCTCGCCTCCGAGGACGCCGGCTGGATCACCGGCCAGAGCATCGCGGCGGCAGGGGGCCGGGTGTGAGCGCGCCCTCGCGTACCCGCCCCGGCGTGCCGGACGGCGGTTCCCGGCTGCCCTCGCTCACCGGGCTGCGCTTCGTCGCGGCCGTCCTCGTCTTCTGCTACCACCTCTCGCGCGAGGCGCCGTTCGCGTCGCCGGGCGCGGACAAGTGGCTGACGGACGTCTTCAGCAAGGCCGGTTCCATCGGCGTCAGCTTCTTCTTCGTCCTCAGTGGCTTCATCCTGACGTGGACCGCGAAGCCGGGTGAGCCGCTGCGGCGGTTCTGGACCCGCCGGATCGCGAAGATCTACCCCAACCACGTGGCGACCTGGCTGCTCGCGCTCGTCCTGATCCTCTGGGCCGGGCGCCCCCTGCACGCGGGCACCGCGGTGGCGAACCTCTTCCTGGTGCACTCCTGGGTGCCGTGGATGGACGTCGCCTGGAGCATGAACGACGTCAGCTGGACGCTCGCCTGCGAGCTGCTCTTCTACCTCTGCTTCCCGCTCCTGCACCGCTGGGTGGGGCGGATCCGCGAGAACCTGCTGTGGGCCGCGGCGGGCGCCGTGGCCGCGGTCGCCTTCTGCGTCCCCGCGATCGCCGGAACGCTGCCCTCCACACCGGACTTCGGCGGCATCTCCGCCTGGCAGGTCTGGTTCGCCTACATGCTCCCGCCCGTACGCGCCCTGGACTTCGTCCTCGGCATCGTGATGGCGCGCGTCGTGCTCTCGGGCAGGTGGATCCGGCTGCCGGTCGTGCCGGCCGCCCTCCTGGTGATCGCCGGCTGGTACCTCGCCACGGAGCTGCCCCGCGCGTACGGCTTCGCGGCCGCCACTCTCGTGCCGCTGGCCCTGCTGATCCCGGCAGTCGCCACGTCGGACCTGAAGGGCACCCCGTCCCCGCTGCGCGGCCGGGCCGCGATGTGGCTGGGCGAGATCTCGTTCGCGTTCTACCTGATACACCGCCTGGTGCTGGTCTACGGGCACCAGGCGTTCGGCCCCCGGCACACCTGGCCGATGGCGCAGGCCCTCGGTCTGGTGGCGCTCGCGCTCGCCTTGTCAGTGCTGCTGGCTTGGGCGCTGCATCAGGCTGTGGAGCAGCCGGTGATGAGGCTGGTACGCGACCGGGAACGGGCACGTCTGCGGCTGGTCGAGTCCGCCGTGCCCGCCGGGTGAGCGGTCGGTCTCCGTACGAACGCCGATGGGCGGCCGGGTTCTTGGACCCGGCCGCCCATCGGCATCCCGTCACTCAGCCGAACCGCGTCACACTCGGCTTCGTCCGGACCGGGCGGATCCTGGGGTAGCTGATGTGGTGCCGGGCCGCCAGTGCGACCACGTCCTCCCAGGCCGGTTTGACGTCCCCGCCCTGGAGTTCGGCCAGTTCCTCGAACATCGTCTCCGCGCCGCCCGGTGTGACGTAGCAGAGCATCGTGCCGGGCCCGTCGCTGATGTTGCGGAAGCCGTGGCCGGTGCCCCGGGGGCCGTACAGGACGGTGCCGGGGCCGGCTGTGTGGACGGTGTCGCCGAGCTGGAACTCGTAGAGCCCGCTGGTGACGTAGAACGTCTCGTCCTCGTTGTCGTGCAGGTGCAGCGGCGGGCCGCCGCCGGGGGGAGTGGTGAACTCCATGAGGGAGAAGAGCCCTCCGGTGTCCGTGCCGCGGAGCAGGAACCTGCCCTGTTCCACGGCCCAGCGGACGGGTTCGACCTCGTCCCGGACGACGATTTTTCCTGGAGTGACGGTCACGGCGCTTCCCTTTTCGTACGTCAGGCGGCGGTCTTCGCCGCCGGCCGGTCCGCGGCCTGCCCCGCCGCCTGCGGCGCGCCGCGGTCCGCGGTCAGCCGCGGCAGCAGGGCGAAGAGGGCGACGAGGACGGCGCAGAGGCCGAAGGTGATCCACAGGACGCTGCGCGAGGCGTGCGCGTAGTCGGCCAGGCCGTGGCCCGAGCCGAGCGTCGTGAAGTAGACGGCGCCGAGGGCGGCGATGCCGGTGGCGCCGGAGAACTGCTGGGTGGTGGTGAGCACGCCGGAGGCGATGCCCATCTGGTGCGGGCGCACCCCGGCGAGGACGGTGCCGATCAGCGACGGCAGGACGAAGCCGAAGCCCAGGCCGACCAGGCACAGCGGGCCCATGACGTAGCCGATGCCGAGGTCGCCGCCGAGCGACTGCGCCTCCAGGGCCAGCACCAGCATGCCGAGGCCGACGACGCCGCTGCCGAAGGCCAGCGCCTTGTTCTTGTACTTGGCGATGAACGGCCGTCCGTAGATGGACGACAGCATCGACAGCACGGCGAACGGCCCGAAGGCGAGGCCCGCTTCACGCGCGCTCAGCCCGAGGCCGGACTGGAGCAGCAGGGTGGTGGAGAACATGAAGCTGCTGAACGTGGCCATGAAGGCGACGTTGATGACCAGGCCGACGCTGAACGTACGGCTGCGGAACAGGCTCAGGTCCAGCAGCGGCTGGCCGCCCTTGCGGCTGAGCCTGCCCTCGTACATCAGCGTGAGGACCATGGCGGGGACCGAGGCCACGAGGGAGATCCAGGCCCAGAGCGGCCAGCCCTCCGTACGGCCGATGATCAGCGGGGCGAGCGCGAGGCCGAGGGCGAGGGAGATGCCCGCGACGCCGACCGGGTCGAGCTTGGGCCGCTTCTCGGCGCGTCCGCGGGGGAGCAGGCGGGCGGCGAAGACGAGGGCGACGATGCCCACGGGGACGTTGACGAGGAAGATCGGCCGCCAGGCCCAGCCGAAGAGGTTCCCGGCGATCAGCAGGCCGCCGAGCACCTGGCCGGCGACGCCGCCGAGGCCGTACATCACGCCGAGCCAGGACAGTGCCTTGGGCCGTTCCGACTGGTCGAAGACGGCCTGGATCAGGGAGATGCCCTGCGGTGCCATGGCGGCGGCGGTGATGCCCTGGAGCAGGCGGGCGATCACGAGCTGGGTGGGCGTCTGCGCGACGCCGCACAGCAGCGAGGCGAGGGTGAACGTGCCCATGCCGAACAGGAACATGGTGCGGTAGCCGAAGATGTCCCCGAGCCGGCCGCCGGTGACCAGGCCCGCGGCGTAGGCGAAGGCGTAGCCACCGATCACCAGCTCAAGCGCGGCCTGCCCGGCGTGGAGGTCTTCCTGGAGCGAGGGTGCGGCGACGTTGACGACGTTGAAGTCGAACGACGCCATGAAGGTCGCCGAGAGGATGACCGGCAGGATCAGCCACCGGCGTGGGTCTGGGGTGGTCACAGCTTCTCCATGAGTTCGATGTGCGGCTTCGACGCGTGGCTTCGATACGTGGGTTCGGCACGTGGGTTCGATAAGCTTCGAAGTGTTCGTCGAGGATCATATGGTTCGATGGATGGTGAACTCAAGGTGTTCGGAACTAGGATCGAGGACATGAGCGACATGGCATTCCATCCGAAAGCCGCCGATACGACCCTGCTCCGGGTCCTCCAGGCGCTGGCCGATCCGGTGCGCCTGACGACCGTGCGCTCGCTCGGGCTGAAGGACGGCGTCTCCTGCTCCGTGGTGCAGGCCGAGGCGGGGCTGACGATCGGCAAGTCGACCATGTCGCACCACCTGAAGATCCTTCGCGAGGCCGGGGTCATCTCGATCAGCCTGGAGGGGTCCCGCCGGCTGCTGCACCTGCGGCGGGCGGACCTCGACGGGCGCTTCCCCGGCCTCCTCGACGCGGTGCTGGCCCCTCAGGAGGAGGTGGTCGGCGCCGCGTGACCGGGGTTCCCCCCGGACCTCGGTCACGCGGCCGCCGGACGGACTCGGCTCACCCCCGACGAGTCCGTCCGGCGGCCGCGCTCTGCGCTCTTCGCCGCGAAGGTCTCCGCCGTACGGGGGCTACGCCGACGGGCCCGCCGCGTCCAGGGCCAGTCCCGCGAACGCGCGCGCCGCGGGCTCGAATTGGAGGACCGTGTGGCCCGCCGCCGTGTTCACGTCGCGCCAGAAGCGCTGGAACGGCGCGCTGTCCGACTGCGAACGCGTCCCCGCGAGCGGGGTGAGGCGGTTGACCGCGCCGGCCAGTATGTCCACCGCCAGCGCGTGGTCCAGCGAGGTGCGGACGAGCGCGCGCTCGTCGATCGCGCCGGCGTCCGCGACCGCCGCCGCCCGGCGCAGCAGGAGTTCCGCCGCGTCGATCTCGCCCGCGGTCCTGGCCAGGGCCAGCTCGGCCGCCGCCTCGCTCGTGCCGGAGACGCGGTGCCCCGGAGCGCCCGCCGCGCGCCGCCCCGCGAGCGCCGCGGAGAACTCCCGCAGCGCCCCCTTGGCCGCGCCCAGCACCGGACCGGCGAAGGACAGCGCGCTCACCGCCTTCAGCGGCACGGCGGAGGCCGCGGGCAGCGGAGCACCGGAGCGCCCCGCCAGCAGGTCGGCCCGCGCGAAGGAGAACCCGTACGGGACGAACACGTCCGCGAGGCGCAGGCTGTCGCTGCCCGTGGCCCGCATCCCGACCGGGAACCAGGTGTCCACGATCTCGTAGGCGGAGCGCGGCACCAGCAGGAAGCGCACGTCCCGCCCGCCGCCCGCCACCGGCACCGGGCAGCAGACGAGGGCCCAGTCGGAGGAGTGCACCCCGCTGAGGTACGGCCACAGGCCGCTGACGCGCCAGCCGCCGTCCACCTCGCGCGCCTCGCCGCCCGGGACGAGCGCGCAGGCGATGAACGTGTCGGGGCTCGTACCCCAGAGGGCGCGCTGCCCTTCCTCCGGGAGGAAGGTGGCCATCCGGCCCAGCGAGGCGGCGATGGACGCCACCCACGCGGCGGAGGCGTCGCCCTCGGCCACGGCGGCGGTCGCCAGCAGGGAATCGGTGACGTTCCCCTCCGCGCCGCCCCAGCGGGCGGGCACGAAGTGCCGGGCGAAACCCGCCCCGACGATCGCCCGCGCCACCTCCGGGACGAGCCGGCGGCCCGACTCCGAGGCGGCCGCGTGGGCGGCGGCGACGTCCGCCACTTCCCGGGCGGCCTTCACCAACGCGCTCCCGGTCATAGGGGAACCTCCATCTGTGGAAAAGTGAACTGAGGCTGCCGTCAGGCTGGTTGGCGCCTTGGCTGTCCGCGGCTGATGTGGGTGCGCAATATCAGCCCGTTGGGGGCACCCCCGGACGGAGTCTGGGGGAGTTTGAGGAGGGAGCTTCCGCCGCAGGCGGCCACGGCGGCCCGCGCGGTCAGGGGGCCTGGGGGCGCGCCCCCAGGCACGTGCCCGGCGGTGGCTACCTCGGGAAGCGCGCCAGCGCGTCGAGCACAGCGTTCTGCTTCGCGTCGCGGTCGGCCGCCAGCTCCGCGTAGGAGCGGGAGCCGAAGTCCTCCTCGGCGGCCGTGCTCAGGGCGTCGATCGTCGCGTCGTCCATGCACGGGTGCCCCAGCTCCCGCCAGCTCTGCTCCAGGCCGCCGCCGCGCCGCGTCAGCCACTGGCGCAGGCCGCCCTCCCCGCCGCCCAGGTGGAACGCCTGGAACGGGCCGATCACCGACCAGCGCAGGCCGACCGACTGCGTGACGATCTCGTCCAGTTCGGAAACGGTGACCACGCCCTCGCGGACCAGGTGGACGCTCTCCTGGAGCAGCGCGGACTGGAGCCGGTTGGCGACGAAGCGGGTGATCGGCTTGCGCAGGACCACGGGCGTCTTGCCCACGGACCGGAAGAACTCCACGGCCTCGGCCACGGCCTCCGGCGCCGTGGCCTCGCCGCCCACGATCTCCACCAGCGGCACCAGGTGCGGGGGGTTGAGCGGGTGCCCGACGACCAGCCGGCCGCGGTCGGGCATCAGGGCCCCCATCTCGTCGGCCAGCAGCGTGGACGACGAGGAGAGGAACAGGGTGTCCGCCGGCGCGGCCGCGCCGATCCGCGCGAACAGCTCCTGCTTGAGCGCGAGGTCCTCCGGGGTGTTCTCCACCACCACGGCGGCGTCCCGGACGGCGCGCTCCATGTCGGGCTCGAACTCCAGGAGTTCCATGAGCTCCCGGGGGTCGGCCCCGCCGTGCGGGAGAGTGGGCGCGAAGAGTTCGACGCCCTTCGCCACCACCTCCGCCGCGTCGGGGCGGCGGCTGTTGACCCGTACCCGCCTGCCGTGCGCCAGGAACAGGGTGATCCAGCTCAGCCCGATGGTCCCGGCCCCGATGACGGTCACCGGCCGCACCGGTGTCCCCTCCGACATGCCTTACCGCCTCTCCCGCGACCGCGCGGATCAGTAGTTGCCGAGCCCGCCGCAGACGTTGAGCGCCTGCGCGGTGACCGCGGCGGCGTCGTCGCTCACGAGGTACTCGACCATCGCCGCGACCTCCCGGGGCTCGACGTAACGGCCCAGCGGCACACGGGTGGTGATCCGGCCGTGCGTCTCCTCCTCGCTCACGCCCCAGATGGACGCGTAGTGCTCGCGCACCCGCTCGGCCATCGGCGTCTCGACGAAGCCCGGGCAGACGGCGTTGACCGTGATGCCCGTACGGGCCAGCTCCAGGCCGAGAGCCTTGGTGAAGCCGACGACGCCGTGCTTGGAGGCGGAGTACGGGGCGGCGTGCACCACGCCCTGCTTGCCGCCGGTGGAGGCGATGCTGATGATCCGGCCGCGGTCCTTGTCGAGCATGCCGCCCGTCGTCAGGACCTCCTTGGTCATCAGGAAGACGCTGTTGAGGTTGGTGTTGATGACGTCGAGCCACAGCTCGTCGGGGATCTCGGCGGTGGCGCCGCCGCCGCTGCGGCCGGCGTTGTTGACCAGGATGTCCACCGTGCCGAAGCGCTCCACGGCCGCCGCGACGAAGCCGCGGATCTCCTCGGGGCGGCTGACGTCGCACGTCACGCCGTCGACCTCGAAGCCCTTGCCCCGCAGCTCCTCGACGGTCGCCTTGAGGCGGTCGTCCTGGCGGGCGCAGATGAACACGCGCGCGCCGAGGCCGGCCAGCCGCTCGGTGATCTCCAAACCGATGCCGCTCGTGGCGCCGGTGACCAACGCGACGGGGCCCGCAGCCTGGCTCATATGTCTTCCCTTGCTCGTGCCGTGAAGTGACGCGTCGATCATCGGGCGGCCGTCTCCACGAGGTATGGAGATTTCCTGGAGAGCGCGCCTCTGGAGACCGGCTCCAGCCGGCCTCCAGAGGCACGCGAAAACGTGGCCACGAACACCCGAACGTCACGCAGCGCCAGAGGAGAGTCATGGCCGGGCAGACCGTCACCGCGGAGCTCTACGCCGAGGTACAGCATTTCTACGCACGCCAGATGCAGGCGCTCGACAACCGCGTGTTCAAGGCCTACGCGGACTCGTTCACCGAGGACGGCACCTTCCAGCACACGCCCGGCACCGAGCCCGCCCGCACCCGCGCGGGCATCAAGGCCGAGCTGGAGCGCTTCCACGAGCAGTACCAGGGCGACCCGGTGCAGAAGCGGCACTACTTCAACCAGATCGTGCTGGACGCGAACCCCGACGGCACGCTGACGTCCACCGTCTACGCGCTGGTCCTGCGCACCCGGCCCGGCGCCGACCGGCCGGAGGTCTGGCCGAGCTGCGTCGTGCACGACGTGCTCGTCCGCGGCGCGGACGGCATCCTCATCGAGTCCCGCCACATCGACTACGACCAGCAGATCTGACGGAACGTCATGTTCGGTGAGCACGGGCCCCCGGACGGGCCGTCCGCATACGCCGGGGCGGCACTCCGCGCCGTGCTGCACGCCGCCCGCGAGGGCGGCGGGGCCCTGCCGCCGGACTCCCCGGTCACCCGGGACGCCGTCTGCGGCGCCGTCGCCGACATCTGGACCGCCGGGCGGCTGTTCGCCGCGCGCGGCCCCGCCTCGGCGACCGCGCGCCACCTGCTGCCACGGCTCCTGCTCGAAGGCACGGAAGGCCTGGCCGTCGTGCTCGGCACCCGGCTCCACGGCCAGGACGCGCCGGCCCTGCGGTACGGCGCGTGCGTCCGGGCACTGACGCGGGCGGCCCGGCAGACAGACCCGCGCCCCGCGGCGCGGGTGGCCGCGGCGCTCCCGGGCGTCGCCGACGGCAGCGACCGGCTCGCCCGCCCACTCACCGGCGTCCGCCCGTCGGCCCTCCCAGCGGTACTCGCCCCGGCCGTCTCCGCACTGGAGACGGAACGGCTGGCACTGGCGGCGGCTTGCGGCTCGCTCGTCGACGGCTGCCCCTCCGCACTCGTCGAGCGCTACGTGCTCCTGAGCGCGGCAGCGGACTGCCTCGACGGCTGGCGCCACCGGGCGGCGGGCACCGGGACACTCACGGGGGACCGGGCGCGGCTGGTGGGAGCGCTGTCACGAATCGCGGGCCGGCTGGGGCGCCGAGTTGCTCCGGCCTCGCGGGACGACTGGCGGGGGGTGGTCTTTGCGGAGGCGCGTTTTGTGGGGGCGGGGGTTTTGGGGGTGGCGTGAGGGGCCGTTGGCGCCTGCGGCGGGCTTCTTCCCCACCCCCGCCCCTCCCCAAAACTGGGGCGCGTGCCCCAGGCCCCCGGCTGCGGGTCGGTCGGCGCCTGCGGCGGGCTTCTTCCCCTACCCCGCCCCTTCCCGAAACTGGGGCTCCGCCCCAGACCCCGAGCTGCCGGTCCGTTGCCGCCTGCGGCGGGAGCTCCCCCAGCTACCGCTGGGAGGTGCCCCCAGCGGGCGCGTCCTCAAACTCCCCCAGCTACCGCTGGGAGGTGCCCCCAACGGGCTGAAAAGAAACAACGGCGTGCCCGGCGGAAAGAACTGGCGCGTCCGGCTGGAAGAGTCGGCGCGCCCGGCTGAAGAGAATGGCGCACCCGGCGGAAAGGAAGGCGCCACCGGCCGTGAACGTACCCACCGGCGGAGGGGGTGGGGCCGGAGGGTGAGGTTCTGGAACGCGGTGCGTCGTCACGGCACTCAATGCGTAGGGCGGCGCCATGCACCGCGTTCCAGGTCCTCAGCCCGGAGGTCACACCCCCGGTCCAGCCGCAAACCCAGCCCGGCCGGCGATTGAGGCCACGCCCGAAGGGCGAACCCACCCCAGGCAAAGAACAACCCGCACCGGAGAACGTCAGCGAGCCGCCACCGAAACCGGCCCCTCCCAAGGCGTGAACGCCCCGCGATGGTAGAGCACAGGCCGTCGCGGCAGCACCCGAGCCTCCTCCACCCGCCCCAGCACGATCCAGTGGTCCCCGGCCTCGACCATCGAGGTCACCACGCACTCCGCCTGGGCGAGCGCCACGTCCTCCAGGACCGGCGCGCCCTGCGCGACAGCGGAAGGGTGCCACGTCACCGAGTCGAACTTCCGCTCGGCGCGGGTGGCGAAGGTCTTCGCGATCTCCTGGCCGCCGTCGGCCAGCACGTTGACGACGAAGCCGCCGCCCGGCACGAGGGAGGGCAGGGTCTGCGACTTCTTGTCCACGCACACCAGGAGCAGGGGCGGCGTCACGGACACCGAGCAGACGGTGTTGCAGGTGAAGCCGCGCGGCTCGCCGTCGGCGTCCCGTACGGTGACGACCGACACGGCGGCGGGACAGGAACCAAAGAAGTCCCGGAAGGTGTCCGGACCCACTGGCATTCGGTGCCTCCACGATCCCGACCGGGCGCTTCCCGGTGTCTGGGAGGGAGCCTCTCCCCACTGTCTGGACCTTTCCTGGAACGCCGCTGGAGCCACGGGCCGGGCGGTTCCAGCCGTGTTCCAGGGTGGCTGTAGGCCACGATCCCAAGCTCAACTCGTAACGCTCCGCGTACCGTTGAGGAAAGGCAGACATGAGCGCCGTCGAGCAGCAGACGATCTCACCGCCTCCCGCGGCGGCCGCGATGGCCGCGCCCGGGGTGGCCGCGGTGGCCGTGCCCGCGGCGGCCACGCCGCAGTTGCGGGAGCGGGCCGCGGAGCTGGCAGGACTGCGGGACGCCGTCCTGGCCGGGCCCGGCCCGCGGGCCACCGAGGCGCAGCACGCCAAGGGCAAGCTGACCGCCCGGGAGCGCATCGACCTCCTCTTCGACGAGGGCACCTTCACCGAGGTGGAGCCCTTCCGGCGGCACCGGGCCACGGGCTTCGGGCTGGAGGACAAGCGGCCGCACACCGACGGTGTGGTGACCGGCTGGGGCAAGGTCCACGACCGTACGGTCTTCGTCTACGCCCATGACTTCCGGATCTTCGGCGGCGCCCTGGGCGAGGCCCACGCCCAGAAGATCCACAAGCTGATGGACCTCGCGGAGGCGGCGGGCGCGCCGATCGTCGGGCTGTGCGACGGCGCCGGGGCCCGTATCCAGGAGGGCGTCACGGCGCTCGCCGGCTACGGCGGGATCTTCCAGCGCAACGTCCGCAATTCCGGGGTCATCCCGCAGATCAGCGTGATCCTCGGGCCCTGCGCGGGCGGCGCGGCCTACTCGCCGGCGCTCACCGACTTCGTCTTCATGGTGCGCGGCACCTCGCAGATGTTCATCACCGGCCCGGACGTGGTCCAGGCCGTCACCGGCGAGGTGATCACGCAGGACGAGCTGGGCGGCGCCGACGCCCACGCGACGCTCTCGGGCGTCTCCGGCTTCGCGTACGACGACGAGGAGAGCTGCCTCGCGGACGTGCGGTTCCTGCTCTCCCTGCTGCCGCAGAACAACCGGGAGCAGCCGCCGTCCCAGCCCACCGAGGACACCCCCGGCCGGCGCACCGAGGCGCTGCTCGACCTGGTGCCCGCGGACCCCAACCGCTCCTACGACATGCGTAAGGTGATCGAGGAGGTCGTCGACGACGGCGAGTTCTTCGAGGTCCACGAGCGCTGGGCGGCCAACGTGGTGTGCGCGCTGGCGCGGCTGGACGGCCATGTCGTCGGGATCGTCGCCAACCAGCCCGCCTCGCTGGCAGGCGTGCTCGACATCCACGCCTCGGAGAAGGCCGCGCGCTTCGTCCAGACCTGCGACGCCTTCAACATCCCGCTGGTGACGCTGGTGGACGTGCCGGGCTTCCTGCCCGGGGTGGACCAGGAGCACGGCGGCATCATCCGGCACGGCGCGAAGCTGCTCTATGCGTACTGCAACGCCACCGTGCCGCGCATCCAGCTCATCATGCGCAAGGCGTACGGCGGCGCGTACATCGTGATGGACTCGCGCTCCATCGGTACGGACATCTCGCTGGCCTGGCCCTCGAACGAGATCGCCGTGATGGGCGCCGAGGGCGCGGCCAACGTCATCTTCCGCCGGGAGATCGCGGCGGCCGAGGACCCGGACGCGCGCCGGGTGCAGCTGGTCAAGGAGTACAAGTCCGAGCTGATGCACCCGTATTACGCGGCCGAGCGGGGGCTGGTGGACGACGTCATCGACCCGGCCGAGACCCGGATCAGGCTGATCGGGGCGCTGGAGATGCTGCGCGCGAAGTCCGCGCCGCTGCCCAGCCGCAAGCACGGGAACCAGCCCCAGTGAGCGGCGGCGAGAGCGTCATCCGTGTGGTGCGGGGGAATCCGGACGCGGCGGAGCTGGCGGCCGTGGTGGCCCTGGTGCTGGCCGCCGGTACGGGCGGGGGCGCACCGGCCGCGGGCCCGTCGCGGCACGTCACACCGTGGGCCCGGCCCGCGGGTGCGGCCATGGGCTGGTCCGCGCGGCCGGCCCCGGCCTGGCGTCCTGCCCTCTGAATCCTGTCTCTGTCGTCTGAAAGGTCGAAACAGCCCGTGCGCAAGGTGCTCATCGCCAACCGTGGCGAAATCGCTGTCCGCGTCGCTCGTGCATGCCGGGACGCCGGGATCGGAAGTGTGGCGGTCTACG
>NZ_JBFBBD010000066.1:0-38761 GCF_040689515.1 Streptomyces sp. NPDC051173 | reverse complement strand
CCACGCCACCGTCTGCCACGTCGCCGACCAGCCCCTCACCCCCGGCCAGCGCGTCCTCCTCAAACACACCACCCGCACCGTCAAAGCCGTCGTCAGGGCCATCCCCTCCCGCCTCACCCTCGACGACCTCTCCCAGCACCCCGACCCCGGACACCTCAACCCCAACGACATCGGCAACGTCACCCTCCGCACCGCCGAACCCCTCGCCCTCGACCCCTACACCACCGCCCGCCACACCGGCTCCTTCCTCCTCATCGACCCCACCGACGGCACCACCCTCACCGCCGGCATGGCCGGGGAAGCGTTCGGGGGCAGCAGGGGCGGCATCGGCCGATGTGCCGGCCGATGACCGTGTTCGCGCCGCTTCCCCGTCCCCGAAGACCCGTCGCACCACCGCCGGGCGTGCCCTGACCGCACGCCCGGACCGTCGAGAGGAACCACCGCCGTGCCTGCCTCCGCCCGTCCCGCCGCCCGCCGTCTCCTCCGGGCCGCTGCCGCCGTCCCCTTGCTGATCGGCGCGCTCGGCGCCTGTGGTTACGGCTCGCAGAAGGACGCCGGGAGTTCCCCCGGCGGCAGAAGCACCACGGCCCAGGGCAAGGCGCTCTCGGCCGGCACCGTCCGGATCGGCTACTTCCCCAACATCACCCACGCGACGACGCTGGTCGGTGACCACGAGGGGATCTTCCAGAAGGAGCTCGGCGGCACCGAGCTCCGCGCGACGACCTTCAACGCGGGCCCGTCCGAGATCGAGGCGCTCAACGCGGGCTCGATCGACATCGGCTGGATCGGCCCCTCCCCGGCCGTCAACGGCTATGTGAAGTCCAAGGGCAAGAGCCTGCGGATCATCTCCGGCTCCGCGTCCGGCGGGGTGAAGCTCGTCGTCGACCCCAAGAAGATCTCCTCCCTGGACGACGTCAAGGGCAAGCGGATCGCGACGCCGCAGAAGGGCAACACCCAGGACGTCGCGTTCCTCAACTGGATCGCCGAGCAGGGCTGGAAGGTCGACCCGCAGAGCGGCAAAGGCGACGTCTCGGTGGTCCGTACGGACAACAAGGTGACCCCCGACGCCTTCAAGTCCGGTTCCGTCGACGGCGCCTGGGTGCCCGAGCCGACGGCCTCGAAGCTGGTCTCCGAGGGCGGGAAGGTGCTGCTGGACGAGTCCACGCTGTGGCCGGACAAGAAGTTCGTCATCACCAATGTGGTCGTGTCGCAGAAGTTCCTCGACCAGCACCCCGACGTGGTCGAGGCCGTGCTGCGCGGCTCGGTGAAGACCAACGCCTGGATCGCAGCGAACCCGGACAAGGCCAAGGCGTCCGCGAACGCCGCGCTGGAACAGCTCTCCGGCAAGGCGCTGCCCCCCGAGATCCTCGACCCCGCCTGGAAGAGCATCACGGTCACCGACGACCCGCTGGCCGCGACCCTCCGGGCGCAGGCGGACCACGCCGTCAAGGCCGGGCTGCTCCAGGCGCCGGACCTGTCCGGCATCTACGACCTGAGGCCGCTCGACAAGATCCTCAACGCCGAGGGCAGGCCGGCGGTCGACGCCGCGAAACTCGGCGAGCAGTAGCAGTCGTTCACCACCGCCCAGAACCAGGAGGTGACCGGATGGCCCCGGCACTGACCACCGACCAGTCCGGGACGGCCGTCGTCGACCACGACATACCGGCGGCCGTCCGGATCGACCACGTGCACAAGAGCTTCGGCCGCGCTGGCGCGGCGCAGCCCGTACTGGACGACATCACCCTCGACGTGCGCCCCGGCGAGTTCGTCTGCCTCCTGGGGGCGTCGGGCTGCGGCAAGTCGACGCTGCTGAACCTGGTCGCCGGGCTGGACCGGCCCACGGCGGGCACCATCGAGGTGCCCGGCGGCCGCCCCGCGCTGATGTTCCAGGAGCACGCCCTCTTCCCGTGGCTGACCGCGGGCCGGAACGTCGAACTCGCCCTGCGGCTGCGCGGGGTGCCCCGCGCGCGGCGGCGCCCGGAGGCGGAGCGGCTGCTGGAGCTCGTACGGCTCGGCGGGGCGTACGGGAAGCGGGTGCACGAGCTGTCGGGCGGGATGCGGCAGCGCGTCGCGCTCGCCCGGGCGCTCGCGCAGGACAGCCGGCTGCTGCTGATGGACGAGCCGTTCGCCGCGCTCGACGCCATCACCCGGGACGTGCTGCACCACGAGCTGACCCGCATCTGGTCCGAGACCTCGCTGTCGGTACTGTTCGTGACCCACAACGTCCGGGAGGCCGTGCGCCTCGCGCAGCGGGTGGTGCTGCTGTCCTCACGGCCCGGCCGGGTGGCGCGGGAGTGGACCGTCGACATCCCGCAGCCGCGCCGGATCGAGGACGCGGCCGTCGCGGACCTGTCCGTGGAGATCACCGAAGAACTGCGTGGGGAGATCCGCCGCCATGGCCAGCACTGACACCGACACCTCTCCTCCGGCGCGGGCGCAGGACCTCGCCGGGCTGGAGGCCGGGCTCGACGCCCTGGACTCCGTACGGGTCGAGCGCACGCCCTTCACCCAGGTGCTGCTGCACAAGGTGCTGCCGCCGGCCGTCGCCGTCGTGCTGGTGCTGGCCGTGTGGAAGGTGCTGGTCCTCGCGCACGTCACCGACGACTACAAGCTGCCCGACCCGTCGGCGGTCGGGCACAGCCTCGGCGAACTGTGGACGCGGGGCACGCTCTTCGACATCATCTGGACCAGCGTCTCGCGCGGGCTGCTCGGCTTCCTCGCCGCGCTGGCGCTCGGCACCCCGCTGGGGCTGCTGGTGGCGCGGGTGCGGTTCGTCCGCGCGGCCCTCGGCCCGATCCTCTCCGGTCTGCAGTCGCTGCCGTCCGTGGCCTGGGTGCCGGCGGCGGTGATCTGGCTGGGCATCACGGACTCGGCGATGTACGCGGTGATCCTGCTTGGCGCCGTCCCGTCCATCGCCAACGGCCTGGTGTCCGGCATCGACCAGGTGCCGCCGCTGTATCTGCGGGCGGGCCGCACCCTCGGCGCCACCGGGGCCCGCGGCGCCTGGCACATCCTGCTGCCGGCCGCCCTGCCCGGCTACCTCGCCGGGCTCAAGCAGGGCTGGGCGTTCTCCTGGCGTTCGCTGATGGCCGCCGAGCTCATCGCCTCGTCGCCCGACCTCGGGCTCGGCCTCGGGCAGTATCTGGAGAACGCCCGCACCGACTCCGACATGCCCGGCGTCCTGCTCGGCATCCTGCTCATCCTCTTCGTCGGCATCGCGATCGACCTGATCGTCTTCAGCCCGCTGGAGCGCAGGGTGCTGCGCGGCCGCGGGCTGGCGACGGCGGGCCGGTAGGGGCTCGCCCGTGGTCCTGCTCCTCGTCGCCCACGGCAGCCGCGACCCCCGGCACGCGGCGACCGTCGCCACGCTCCGGGACCGGCTGGCGTCGGCGCGGCCGGAGCTGCGGGTCGAGGTGGGCTATCTCGACTTCTGTGTGCCGAGCGTGCCGCTGGTGCTGGAACGGCTCGCGGCGGAGGGCGTGCGGGAGGTGATCGCACTCCCCCTGCTGCTGACGCGCGCCTTCCACGCCAGGACCGACATCCCGGGCGTCCTGCGCGAGGTGACGGCCGGGCTGCCCGGGTTGCGGGTCCGGCAGGCCGCGGTGCTCGGGCCGTCACCCCTGCTGACCGCGACCCTCGAAAGGCGGCTGTACGAGGCCGGGGTGCGCTCCGGCGACCGGCGCTCGACCGGCGTGGTCCTGGCCGCGGCGGGCTCCTCCGACCCGGAGGCGGGCGCGGTGGTCGCGGGCGTCGCGCGGGAATGGGAGCGCGCGGGCGGCTGGTTCGCGGTGCGGCCGGCCTTCGCGTCGGCGGCCGGGCCGCGGGTCGACGACGCGGTACGCGCGCTGCGCGCGGCGGGGGCGCGCCGGGTGGCGGTCGCGCCGTACGTCCTCGCGCCCGGCCGGCTGCCGGACCGGATCGCGGAAGGCGCGGGTCCGGCCGACACCGTGGCGCAGGTGCTGGGCGCGGCGCGCGAGGTGGTGTCCCTGATACTGCGGCGGTACGAGGAGGCCGCGGCCGCCTCCGGGCCCCGGCCGGAGGACCACGCGGCGGCCCTCCGGGGCTGACCGCGAGCCCGGCGCGGGCCGTGCCCGCACGTGCCGGAATGCCCGCCGGGAAAACCGGAAAAGACCCGGAAAAGATATGGACCGGCCGTCGCACCCCGTGGGGGTGGGGAACGACGGCCGGCCGGTGATCAGGTAATCGCGGGGCTTACTGAACGACCTTCAGCAGCTTGTTCGGCGTGCCCGCACCCGGGTTGGAGATCTTGTCCGGGGTGGCGCCCTGGGTGAGCGCCGAGGAGACCTGCTCGGGCGTGGCGTCCTTGTGCCCGCTCAGGTAGACCGCAGCGGCACCCGTGACGTGCGGGGTGGCCATGGACGTACCGGAGATGGTCTTGGTGCCCGAGTCGCTGTCGTTCCAGTCGGAGGTGATGTCCGAGCCGGGGGCGTAGAGGTCGACGACGCTGCCGTAGTTGGAGAAGTCGGACTGCTGGTCGTCCTTGGTCGAGGAGGCGACGGTGATGGCCTCCTCGACCCTGGCCGGGGAGCTCTGGCCGGCGTCCGTGGACTCGTTGCCCGCCGCGACGGCGAAGGTGACGCCGGAGGCGATCGCCTTCTGCACGGCCGCGTCCAGGGCCTCGTCCACGCCGCCGCCGAGGCTCATGTTGGCCACCGAGGGGCCCTTGTGGTTCTTGGTGACCCAGTCGATGCCCGCGACGACCTGCTCGGTGGAGCCCGAGCCCTGGCCGTCCAGCACCTTGACGGCCACGACCTTGGCCTTCTTGGCGACGCCGTGCTCGGTCCCGGCGATGGTGCCCGCGACGTGGGTGCCGTGGCCGTTGTCGTCCTCGGCCTTGTCGCTCTTGTCGACGGCGTTGAAGCCGTAGGACGCGCGCCCGCCGAAGTCCTTGTGGCTGATGCGCACGCCGGTGTCGATGACGTAGGCGGTGACGCCCTCGCCCGCGCTGTCCGGGTAGGTGTACTTGCCGTCGCCCTTGGTCTCGGTCTGGTCGATCCGGTCCAGACCCCAGGACGGCGGGTTCTCCTGGGTGCCCTTGATGGTGAAGCGGTGGTTCTGGACGACCTTGGCCACGGCCGGGTCGGCGGCGAGCCGCTTCGCCCCGGTCTCGTCGAGACCGCTGGCGGAGAAGCCGTGGATCGCCGAGTCGTACGTGCGGTTGAGCTTGCCGCCGTACCGCGCGGCGAGGTCCTTGCCCTCCGTCGAGAGGGACTTGACTCCGGCGCCCTTGGCGTCGACGCCGTCCTTCAGCAGGACGATGTAGCTGCCGTCCACCGAGCCCTTGGCGCCCGCACCGTAAACGGTGCCCTCGGCGGGGGCGGGAGCGGCGCCGGCGGGCAGAGTCAGCACGGTGACTCCGGCGGTGACGGCGGCCGCGGCGGTTATCGCCAGTACGAGCCGTCGCTTACCGGCGCGCTTGTGAGTTGCCATGACGAGGTTTCCTCCTCGTGCGGAATGTGGGGGAATTGCGCGTGGGGCGCAATCGCCCGGAACGACGGAAGGCATCACTCCGGGCGCTTCGAAACCCTGTCAGGATTGACGCGCTCAATTCAACATCCGAACGAAGGTGTGACATACGCAACTTCTTTGCGGAAATTCAAACCCCGCTGAACGACGGCAAATTGGACAACGTACCGGCAAGAGCTGTCACTGTTTACTTGAAGGACATACGAGTTACCGGCGGGCAACTGTCTTAATGTGCAAGGAGTTTCACAGATGAGCTCACGCACGCCCCTCACAACGCTTGGGCCGATATTGGCCGTTCGGGACACTCGACTTCCGCGCGGGCCCCTTTCGCGCGCACGATCCGGGCGGCACGGCGACCGGGCGCCTCCGCCGTTCACTCCGCCACGTGCACCCGGTCCCCCCGGACGCCGGGCGACAGGGGAGACTGTCAGTCGATCGGCTCGACAGCAGGTGAGGTACGACGTGACGGAAGCGGCGGAGACGGTGTTCGGGGAACAGAGGGCGCGCGCGCTCCTCGCGGCGGCGGTGCCGGAGGTGGCCGCGGCGGACGCGACGCTGCTCACCCTCGGCGAGAACGCGGTCTTCGCCGTCGGCGACCTGGTGGCCAAGGTGGGGCGCGACGCCTCGCTGCTGGACCGGGCCCGCCATGAGCTGCGCGTCGCCGCGTGGCTCGCGGACAGCGGCGTCCCCGCCGTACGGGCCGCGGAGCCCGCGCCGCGCGTGGCCGACGGCCACCCGGTGACGCTCTGGCACCGGCTGCCCGCGGCGCCGCGCCCGGCCACCACCTCCGACCTGGCCGAGCTGCTGCGCACGGTGCACGCCCTGCCGGAGCCGGACTTCGTGCTGCCGCGGCGTGAGCTGCTCGGCGGGGTCGAGCGGTGGCTGCGGCTGGCCGGGGACGCCGTCGACCCCGCCGACGCCGCCTATCTGCGCGAGCGCCGGGACGGCTTCGCGGCGGCCGCCGCCGCGCTGACCCCGCACCTGCCGCGCGGGCCGATCCACGGCGACGCCCTGCCGCGCAATGTGCACGTCGGGCCGGACGGCCCCCTCCTGGTCGACCTGGAGACCTTCTCCGGCGACCTGCGCGAGCACGATCTGGTCGTGCTCGCCCTGAGCCGGGACCGCTACGGCCTGCCCCTGCCCGCGTACGAGGCGTTCGTGCGGGTCTACGGGTGGGACGTACGGGAATGGGAGGGGTGCGAGGTGCTGCGGGGCGCGCGGGAGACGGCGAGCTGCGCGTGGGTGGCCCAGCACGCGCCCGGCCACCCGGGCGCCCGCGCGGAGTTCCGCAGCCGGGTGGCGTCCCTGCGGGCGGGGGACGCGACGGTACGGTGGCACGCGTTCTAGGCGGGTAAGGGTTGCGCGGCCCCGGCTCCGCAGGCACGGTGCGGACCGGCCGCACGTGCCCACCGAGAGCTGCGAAATCCAGCCCGTTGGGGGCACCTCTGGGGACACCCCCGGACGGAGTCCGGAGGAGGTAGCTGGGGGAGTTGAGGACGCTCCCCCAGGCTTCGTCCGGGGGTACCCCCAAGGCCGCTCCCGCAGCAGGCGGCAACGGACCCGCGCCCGGGCAACAACCCGCCGGCGAAGCACAGCGGACGGGTCAGCGCAACGGCCAGTGCGGGTCGACGGCCGCTTCGGGGTTGCCCTGGCGGCGGAGCCACTTCTCGAAGCTCGTGGCCCACTCCGCGTACCACCGCACCTGGTCACTGTGGAGGGACCACAGCGAGGCGTCCGCTATGTGTGGATAGCGCTCGGCGAGCGCGCAGGCCACCCGCACCGCCGCGAGCGCGTCCGCGCCCGCCTCGTGGGCGCCGTCGAGCACGACGCCGTACTCCCCGCAGACCGCTTCGAGGGTGCGCTTGCCCTTGCGGTAGCGGTCGACGGCGCGGTCCATCGTGTACGGATCGACGACCGGGCCGGTCTCCCGGCCCGCCGCCGCCTCCCCCAGGCGCTCGCCGAGCGGGCGCAGCCCGTGCCGCCGCAACTCCGCGGCCAGCAGGGAAAGGTCGAAGCAGGCGTTGTAGGCGACGACCGGCGCCCCGGCCGACCAGTGCGCGGCGAGGGTGTCGGCTATCTCCTCGACCACCTCGCGCGCCGGCCTGCCCAGCGCCGCGCGCTCGGTCGTGATGCCGTGCACGGCCGCGGCCTCGGCCGGGACCGGGACGCCGGGATCGGCGAGCCACTCCCGGCGGCCGATCGGCTCGCCGCCCTTGGTCTCGACGACGGCCGCCGTGACGATCCTCGCCTCGGCCGGATCCGTGCCCGTGGTCTCCAGGTCGAAACCGATCAGCAGCTCCTGGTGCCATCCCATCGCGGTCCCCCTTCGTGGTGCTTCCCCCGACTGGTCCCCAGCGTCGCACGCACCACTGACAACGCCCCACCGGGCCCGCGCGCCCCATGGGTCGTCATATCCCGTGCGAGGAATCAGGACACAGGACGCGAATCCACCCAAATACTGTCGAATTCCTCGCGGTAGGTCTCGAAGAGCCCGTGCTCGGGTTCCCGCCCCTCACGCACCACGTTGCCGCCGCCGCGCAGCACCAGCACCGGCGCCTCCATGCCACGCGCCTTGCGCAGGTACGACTGGACGACGGCGAGCCCGTCGGAGCCGTCGGCGTTGACGAGGTAGGCGGTGAAGCGCGGGGTCTCGTCGAAGACCCGGATCTCGAAGGCCGCGGTGTCCCGGAGCCGGTCCCTGACCCTGCGCATGTGCATGATGTTCATCTCGACGGACCGGCTCATCTCGCCCTTCTTGATGCCCAGTTCCCGCTCCCTGCGGCGCACGGCGCTGCTGGCGGGGTTGAGGAAGAGCAGCCGGGCGCGGCAGCCCGCCTCGGCGAGCCGGACGAGTCGCCTCCCCGAGTAGTTCTGCACGAGGAGGTTCAGGCCTATGCCCACCGCGTCGAGGCGGCGGGCGCTGCCGAAGAGGTCCTCGACGGGCAGCTGGCGCTGGAGCCGCACCCGGTCGGGGTGCACGCCCACCACGTCGGCGTAGCGGTCGCCCACGAGGTCCTCGACGGCGTCGACGGGCAGCCGGTCGGCCGACGGGCTGCCGGCGCCGTTGCCGCCGAGGATGGTCAGCAGCCGGGCCGAGGCACGCTCTGCCTGGGCGAGGACCGTCTCGGAGAGCGCGCGGTTGCGGGAGACGACGTTGCGCGTCACCTCCAGCTCGTCCAGTGCCAGTTCGAGCTCGCGCCGGTCGTCGAGGTACGGCTCGAAGCACGGCCAGTGCTGGACGAGCAGCTCCCGCAGCTGCGGGAGGGTGAGGAAGCTCAGGACGTTGTCGTCGGCCGGATCCAGCAGATAGCCCTTGCGGCGGCTCACCTCCCGGACCGCCACGGCCCGCTGGACCCACTCCTGCCCGGCCGGCCCGGCCGCGGCGACGACCCACTCGTCCTCGCCGTGCACGGGCTCGTAGACGGGCCGCAGCACGGCGGCGACCACGGCGCGCAGCCGCTGCTCCACGAGGTTCAGCCAGATGTAGGCCCGACCGGCCCGCCGGGCGCGGGTGCGGACCTCGCCCCACGCCTCCGCGTCCCAGTCCAGGGCCGCCCCGATCTCCACGGGACGCGCCAAGGACACCGCGCCGGGTGGTGTGTCGGCCGAACCGTCAACCCCGGGACAGCCGTCCCCAGGGGGCAGCTCCAGCCCGCCCGAGCTCACCAGTGCACCGCCTTCCGCCCCCGTCCAACGATCAAGGCAGACTACTGCGCGGGCGGGACGCGCTGCACCCGGACACGGCTGGCCCTCCGCCAACTCTCCCGCGCCGGGTGGGCGTTGCGAGCGGCCCGCGCGGCAGGAGTGAGCCGTTTCATAGCCGCCGGGGGCGCTTCCTCGCCCCGACGCGTCCCGATACGTCCCGGATGCCCCTGGCCGGCGGGCCGCGCCGCGGAACCGGCCACGGTGGGTCCGATACCAGCCGGTCACCCGGTTGGGCGAGCCGAAGAGAGCCGTGGCCGCGCTCCTTTTGGGGAAGATCTGGCGAAAGGGCGGCTCGACGGCCACGGTTGGGCGAAGATGCCGGTTCGGCTCCGCACCGGAGCCCATGGCGGATCCATGGCAGGCTCGTGCCGCCCGCGCGGAGCCCGAAGAACCGTCAGAAAAGTGGAAGAGTCGACTCATGCAGGTCTGGCCGGGACAGGCGTACCCCCTCGGCGCCACGTACGACGGCGCCGGAACCAACTTCGCGGTCTTCTCCGAGGCCGCCGAGCGGATCGAGTTGTGCCTGCTGCACGACGACGGTTCGGAGACGGCGGTGGAGCTGCGCGAGAGCGACGCGTTCGTGCGCCACGCCTATCTGCCGGGCATCATGCCGGGCCAGCGGTACGGCTTCCGGGCACACGGCCCGTACGACCCGGGCAGCGGCCTGCGGTGCAATTCCGCCAAGCTGCTGCTCGACCCCTACGCACGCGCGGTGAGCGGCGCCGTCGACTGGGGCGAGGCGGTCTACGGCTATCCCTTCGGGCGGCCGGAGAAGCGCAACGACATGGACTCCGCCCCGCACATGATGACCTCGGTCGTGGTCAATCCGTACTTCGACTGGGGCGACGACCGGCCGCCGCGCACCGACTACCACCGGACGGTCATCTACGAGGCCCACGTCAAGGGCCTGACGATGCGCCACCCCGCGCTGCCGGAGGAGATCCGCGGCACGTACGCGGCGCTGGCCCATCCGGCCGTCATCGAGCATCTGACGGAGCTGGGGGTCACCGCCATCGAGCTGATGCCGGTCCATCAGTTCGTCAACGACCACCGGCTTTCGGACGCGGGCCTCGCCAACTACTGGGGCTACAACACCATCGGCTTCTTCGCCCCGCACAACAGCTACGCCTCCTGGGGCGACCGGGGCCAGCAGGTCCTGGAGTTCAAGTCGGCGGTGCGGGCGCTGCACGCGGCGGGCATCGAGGTCGTCCTCGACGTGGTCTACAACCACACGGCCGAGGGCAACCACCTGGGGCCCACGCTCTCCTTCCGCGGGCTGGACAACGCCTCGTACTACCGCCTGGCGGACGACCCGCGCTACTACATGGACACCACCGGCACCGGCAATTCCCTGCTGATGCGCAGCCCGCACGTGCTCCAGCTCATCATGGACAGCCTGCGCTACTGGGTGACCGAGATGCGGGTGGACGGTTTCCGCTTCGACCTGGCCGCGACGCTGGCCCGTCAGTTCCACGAGGTGGACCGGCTGTCGTCGTTCTTCGACCTGGTGCAGCAGGACCCGGTCGTCAGCCAGGTGAAGCTGATCGCCGAGCCGTGGGACGTCGGGGAGGGCGGTTATCAGGTCGGGAACTTCCCTCCCCTGTGGGCCGAATGGAACGGAAAATTCCGGGACACCTCCCGGGACCTGTGGCGCGGTGAGCCCGCCACCCTGGCGGAGTTCGGCTCCCGGCTGACCGGCTCGTCCGACCTCTACCAGGGCGACGGCAGGCGACCGCTGGCCTCCATCAACTTCGTCACCTGTCACGACGGCTTCACCCTGCACGACCTGGTGGCCTACAACGACAAGCACAACGAGGCCAACGGCGAGCAGAACCGGGACGGCGAGAGCCACAACCGGTCCTGGAACTGCGGGGCCGAGGGCGACACCGACGACCCCGGGGTGCTCGCCCTGCGCGAGCGGCAGATGCGGAACTTCATCGCCACCCTCCTGGTCTCCCAGGGAGTGCCGATGCTCAGCCACGGGGACGAGTTCGCGCGCACCCAGCACGGCAACAACAACGCGTACTGCCAGGACAGCGAGACCTCCTGGGTGCGCTGGCCGGACGCGTCCGACGAGGCCTGCGAGCGGGCGCGCCGGATGCTCGCCTTCACCCGCGCCATGGTCTGGCTCCGCCGCGACCACCCCGTCTTCCGGCGCCGCCGCTTCTTCCACGGCCGCCCGGTGCAGGGCACGCACGACGAGCTCTCCGACATCGCGTGGTTCACCCATGAGGGTGAGGAGATGCGGGAAGAGGACTGGCACGCGTCCCACGCGAAGTCGCTGACGGTCTTCCTCAACGGCAGCGCGATCTCCGAACCCGGCCCCCGGGGCGAGCCGGTCACCGACGACTCGTTCCTGCTGATGTTCAACGCTCATGACGAACCGCTGGATTTCGTCGTGCCGGTCAACCACGGCAGGCAGTGGCAGATCGTGGTCGACACGGCCCGGCCGGAGGGCGTCGCGACGGACGGGCCGAAGATCCGCGCCGGGGACAGCCTGACCCTGACGGACCGCAGCCTGGCCGTGCTGCAACGGCCGGCGTGAGCCCGGTGCCGGGCCCACGCCCGGCGACATGGCGTAGTCCCTGCGGCATGGGCCACCGTTGTGGGTACGTACGTTCCCATGATGCGAGAGAGCGCAGCGCCGACCGCCACCTACCGGCTCCAGCTCCAGCCGGACTTCCCCTTCCGCGCCGCCGAACGGGCGGTGCCCCGCCTCGCCGGCCTCGGGGTGTCCCATCTGCATCTGTCGCCCGTGCTGGAGGCCGTGCCCGGCTCCGGGCACGGCTACGACGTCGTCGACCACTCGGCCGTACGGGCGGAGCTCGGCGGCGAGGAGGGGCTGCGCGCCCTCTCCCGCACCGCCCGGTCGCACGGGCTCGGCCTGATCCTCGACATCGTCCCCAACCACATGGCGGTGCCCACGCCCGCCCGGCTGAACGGCCCGCTGTGGGAGGTCCTGCGGGACGGGCCGGCCTCCCCGTACGCCCGCTGGTTCGACATCGACTGGTCCGAGCACGGCGGCAAGGTGCTGCTGCCCGTGCTGGCCGGGCGGCTCGGCGACGAGCTGGAGCGCCTGACGGTGGCGGACGGCGTGCTGCGGTACGGCGACCACGCCTTCCCGCTGCGGCCCGGCACCGAACGGCTGCCGCTGCCCGAGCTGCTGGACGCGCAGTGGTACCGGCCCGCCTGGTGGCGGCTGGCCCGCACCGAACTGAACTACCGGCGCTTCTTCACCGTCTCCGAGCTGATCGCCGTCCGGGTGGAGGATCCGGAGGTGTTCGCCGCCACCCACGCCAAGGTGCTGGAACTGGTGCGCGACGGGGTGATCGACGGGCTCCGCGTGGACCACCCCGACGGTCTCGCGGACCCGGCCGGCTACCTCCGCCGCCTCGCCACGGCCACGGACGGGCGGTGGACGGTGGTCGAGAAGATCCTCAGCGGTGACGAACGGCTGCCCGCCGACTGGCCCGTCGCCGGAACGACCGGCTACGACGCCCTGCGCCACCTCGACGGCCTGTTCGTCGACCCCGAGGGGGCCGCGGAGCTCGGCGCGCTCTACCGCGCGTTCACCGGCCTGCCACCCGACCGCGGCGGCGACTGGCCGGCGACGGTGCGCCGCGCCGCCTACAGGGTGATCACCCATGAGCTCGCGGCGGAGGTCGAGCGGCTCGTGCGCGTCGCCGTCCGCGTCTGCGAGAGCGCGCACCGCTTCCGTGACCACGCCCCCTGGGCCCTGCGCACCGCCCTGCGCGAGATCCTCGTCAGGCTGCCCGTCTACCGCCCCTACGCCCGCCCCGGCGGCCCCGCCGCGCCCGTCGACGCGGTGCTGCTCGACGAGGCCGCCCAGGGGGCGCGTACGGCCTTCGCCCTCCCCGAGGAGGCCCAGGTGGTCGAGGTCGTACGGGACGCGGCGCTCGGCCGCCTCGGGGACGGGCCGGACCAGCGGGACTTCTGCGCCCGGTTCGCGCAGACAGCGTCCGCCCTGCGGGCCAAGTCGGTGGAGGACACCGCCTTCTACCGCTACGCGCCGCTGCTGTCGGCCACGGAGGTCGGCGGCACGCCCGACCGGCCCGCCGTCGGGCCCGCGGACTTCCACGCCTACTGCGCCCGGCTCCAGCGCGACTGGCCCACGACCGGCACCGTCCTGTCCACCCACGACACCAAACGCAGCGCCGACGTACGGGCCCGGATCGCCGCGCTGAGCGAACACCCGCGCCTGTGGGCCGATCTGATGCACCGCCTGGCCGCCGACCCGGCACCCGACCCGCATGTGGCGTGGGTGGCCTGGCAGAGCGCGTTCGGGCTGGGCTCCCCCGACGCCGGGCGGCTCGCCCCGGCGGTGCTCAAGAGCGTCCGGGAGGCCGCGCTGCGTACGACGTGGACCGAGCCGGACACCGCGTACGAGCAGGCCGTGCGCGCCTTCGTCACGGCGGGCCCCGGCGGCGGCCGGCACGCCGCCGCGCTCGCGCCGCTGGAGGAGGCCGTCGGGCCGTCCGTGCGGGCCAACACGCTGGGCGCGGCCCTGCTCCACCTGACGATGCCGGGCGTGCCGGACCTCTACATGGGCACCGAGCGGACGTACGCCGCGCTGGTCGACCCGGACAACCGCCGCCCGCCGTCCTTCCCGGACGAGGAGCCCACCGGGCTGTCCGCCGAGAAGCTGCGCGTGACGCGCACGGCGCTGCGGCTGCGGCGCGCGCACCCGCGCTGGTTCGGCGCCACCGCCTCGTACGACCCCCTCCCGGCGCTCGGCGAGGCCGCCGGCCACTGCACGGCCTTCGTCCGCTCCGGCGAGGCGATCACCGCCGTCACCCGCCTCCCCGCCAGGCTGGCCGCCGCGGGCGGCTGGCAGGACACGGCCCTGGAACTACCGGGACCCACTCCCTGGCGCGACCTGCTGACGGACCGGGTGCACGAGGGCCGGGTGCCCGTGGCGGAACTGCTGGACGACTGGCCGGTGGCGCTTCTGGTACGGGGCTGAGGGGCGGGTCAGGCGGCCGGCCGTGGGCTGCATCAGCAGTAAGTACTGCGGGCGGGAAAAGGGTTGGACCCGGTGACGGGCGGCCGTCTACCTTGCGGGGGCCGTTCGTCGAAAGGGCATATATGACCGAGCTGGTCGTCCGCGCGCTCGCCGAGCACGAGACCTCTCTCTTCACCTCTCTGCACGACCCCGGCCTCGTCGGCCGCGGCGCCTTCGGCCACACCTATGTGCCCGTCCACGAAGGCGGTGACTACCGCCCGGAGTGGACCTGGGTCGCCCTGCGCGACGGCGAGGTCGTGGCGCGTGCCGCCTGGTGGGGCGCGGCGACCGACGAGGCGCCCATGAGCCTCGACTGGTTCGACTTCGCCGAGGGCGAGGCGGAAGCGGCCGCCGAGCTGCTGCGCACGGCCCCGCTGCGGTCGGAGTACAGCCTGCAGGTGCCGCCCGGCTGGCGTGACCGCCCGGAGATACGGGCCGCCGCCGAGGCCCGCGTCGCGGCGGCGCGGGCGGCGGGCATGCGGCCGCTGGTCGAGCGCTACCACTACGTGTGGACGAGCGAGTGCGGGCTGCCCGAGCGCCCCGGGCAGCTGGAGTTCCGGCCGGAGCCGGACGACGCCGTCGTGCGGGACGTGCTGCTCCGCGTCATGGAGGGCACGCTCGACGCCCACGACCGCAGGAACCTCGAGGAGTCCGGTCCGCGGGCCGCCGTCGAGGACCTGCTGGGCTTCCTGAACTGGCTGCCCTCGCCCCGCGCGTGGTGGAAGCTCGCCCGCACCCCGGGCGGCGACCTGGTGGGCATCCAGATCCCCGCGCACAACCCCACCGGTCCGTGCGTGGGCTACATCGGCGTCGTGCCGGAGCAGCGCGGTCACGGCTACGCGTACGACCTGCTCGTCGAGTGCACCCACGACCTGGTGGCCGAGGGCGCGGCCCGGATCGCCGCCGCGACGGACCAGGGCAACTTCCCGATGGCGGCCCATTTCGCGAAGGCGGGTTACCCGGTCGCGCAGGAGCGGATCGACCTCGTTCCGTAGCCGGTTTCGGGCACCATGGGCAGCACCGCCGTCGAGGGGAGCCGTCAGTGCTGTTCGAGGTGTGGGCGCCGGAGGCCGGGCAGGTCGTGCTGAGCGCGGACGGGCGCGCGCGTGCGATGGAGCGCGATCCCGGCCGCGCCAGCTGGTGGCGGTGCGAGGCGCCGGCCGCCGGAGGGACGCGTTACGGCTTCGCCCTGGACGGTGGGCCGGTGCTGCCCGACCCCCGTTCGCGGCGCCAGCCGGACGGGCCCGACGGGCTCAGCGCCGTCGTCGACTTCGCGGCCTTCCCCGAGCCGGAGGAGTGGCCGGGCGTGCCGTTGCCCGGCGCGGTCCTCTACGAGCTGCACATCGGCACGTTCACCCGGGAGGGCACCTTCGACGCCGCCGCCGGGCGGCTGCCGCACCTGGTGGACCTGGGCGTCACACACGTGGAGCTGATGCCGGTCTGCCCCTTCCCGGGCACGCACGGCTGGGGCTACGAGGGGGTGTCGCCGTGGGCGGTGCACGAGCCGTACGGCGGCCCGGCGGGCCTGCGGCGCTTCGTGGACGCGGCGCACCGGCTGGGGCTCGGGGTGGTCCTCGACGTGGTGCACAACCACCTCGGCCCGTCGGGCAACCATCTGCCCGCGTTCGGGCCGTACTTCACCGACACCCACCACACGCCGTGGGGCGCGGCCGTCAACCTCGACGCGCCCGGCTCCGACGAGGTCCGCGCGTATCTGACGGGCAGTGCGCTGGCCTGGCTGCGGGACTACGGGCTCGACGGGCTGCGGCTGGACGCGGTGCACGCGCTGGCCGACACCCGCACCCCGCACTTCCTCGCCGAGCTGTCCGCCGCGGTGGACGGGCTGGGCGCGCGGCTGGGCCGGCCGCTGTTCCTGATCGCCGAGTCCGATCTCAACGACCCCGTCACCACCGCGCCGCGCGAGGCGGGCGGGCACGGGACGCACGCGCAGTGGAACGACGACTTCCATCACGCGCTGCACACCGCGCTGACCGGTGAATCCCAGGGCTATTACGGGGACTTCGCCGCCGACCCGGCGTACGCGCTGACCAAGACGCTGACCGGGGGGTTCTTCCACGACGGCACTCTCTCCTCGTTCCGCGGCCGCCCCCACGGCCGGCCGCTGGACCGGGACGCGGTGCCCGCGTACCGCCTCCTCGGCTACGCCCAGAACCACGACCAGATCGGCAACCGGGCGCTGGGGGACCGGCTGTCGGCCCGCCTCTCCCCCGGGCTGCTGGCGTGTGCGGCCGCGCTCGTGCTGTGCGGGCCGTTCACCCCGATGCTCTTCATGGGCGAGGAGTGGGGGGCCCGTACGCCGTGGCGGTTCTTCACCGACCACACGGATCCGCGGCTGGCCGAGGCGGTGCGCACGGGACGGCGGCGCGAGTTCGCCGCGCACGGCTGGGCCGCGGCCGACATCCCGGACCCCCAGGACCCCGCCACCCGCGAACGCTCCTGCCTGGACTGGACGGAACCGGCCCGCGCCCCGCACGCGGAGCTGCTCGCCTGGCACCGGCGGCTGATCGCGCTGCGCCGCGCCGAGCCGGCCCTGGCGCGGGCCCCGCTCGCGGCCACGGACGTCACGGTCACCGCCGGCCTCACGACAGTGCTGCGCCGGGGCCCCCTGCGCGTCGCCGTCAACCCGACGGGTGCCCCGGCCGCCGTCCCCCTCGGCACGGACGCGCGCCCCACCGGGATCCTGGCCGCGTGGCGGCCGGTGGACCTGCCGGGCGCGGACGGGGCGCTGCGTCTGGCACCGGAATCGGCGGCCGTACTGCGGTACGGCTGAGGCCGCCGTTGCGGCGGGGCACGACCGGAGGGACGCTGAGAGCAGGCGTATCCGTGCCTCAGTGAGCGCGGAGCCGGAGCGCCGGGTGCGGTGCGTCGCACCGAGGGGACGGTGAGCCATGCGCACGATGCTCAGGGCCCGGATGGACACCCACACCTCCAACGAAGCCGTCAGAAGCGGCACCATGGCCACGTTCGTCCAGGATCTGATGGACCGGACCAAGCCGGAGGCCGCCTGCTTCGGCGCGATGGACGGAGGCCGCACCTGCGTGCTCGTCTTCGACCTGGAGGACCCGTCACAGCTGCCCGCCCGGCTGGAGTCGCTCTTCCAGGACATGGAGGCCGACGTCGAGGTGCACCCGGTGATGAACTACGACGACCTGAGGAAGGGCCTCACGGCCCTGGAGAAGAGCTGAAGCCCGCTCCGTCCTCCCAGGAGGACCGGAGCGGGCCACGACGACGGCGGGCCCTCAGCTCTCCGTCGACTCCAGCCGCAGCGAGATCGAGTTGATGCAGTAGCGCTGGTCCGTGGGCGTGGGGTAGCCCTCGCCCTCGAAGACGTGGCCCAGGTGGGAGCCGCAGCGCGCGCAGCGGACCTCGGTGCGGAGCATGCCGTGGGAGCGGTCCTCGATCAGTTCGACCGCGGCGGAGTCCTTCGGGTCGTAGAAGCTCGGCCAGCCGCAGTGGCTCGCGAACTTCTCCGTGGAGCGGAAGAGCTCCGCCCCGCAGGCCCGGCAGGAGTAGACGCCGGCGGTGGTGGTGTCGGTGAATTCACCGCGGAAGGCGGGCTCCGTGCCGGCCTGGCGGAGCACCTGGTACTCCGCCGGGGTCAGCTCCGCGCGCCACTGCTCGTCCGGCTTCTCGACCTCGTACGACATCTCGCCCCTTCCGGGCAGTTCGGTCAGCTCTCCAGGCGGGCCAGGATGCGCGGACCGAGGTCGGTCACATCGCCGGCGCCCATGGTGAGAACGAGATCGCCGGGCCGGGCCATTCCCGCGATCACGTCGGGCACGGCGGCCATGTCGTGCTCGGGGCGGACGTCGGCGCCCTTGGCGAGGGCGGCGTCGATGATCAGGGTGCTGGTGATGCCGGGGAGCGGGTCCTCGCGGGCGGGGTAGATGTCCAGCACGACGGAGGAGTCGGCCAGGGCCAGCGCCTCGCCCATCTCCGTGCCCAGCTCCTGGGTACGGCTGAAGAGGTGCGGCTGGAAGACGACGAGGATACGGGCACCGTCGGCGGCGCCCCGGATGGCCTCCAGGTCGGCCGTCATCTCCGTCGGGTGGTGGGCGTAGGAGTCGATGACCTGGACGCCGTTCGCCTCGCCCTTGAGCTGGAGGCGGCGCTTGACGCCGGTGTACTTCCCGAGCGCGGAGGCGAGGTTGTGCAGCGGCAGGCCGAGGGCCACGCCCGCGGCGAGGGCGGCGACGGCGTTGTGCGCGTAGTGCCGGCCGGGGACGGAGACGGTGAAGGTGAGCATCTTGCCGTCGATGAGGACGGTGACCTCGCTGGTCAGGCCGCGCGGGTTGACCTTGAGCACGCGGACGTCGGCGTCCTCGGCCTCGCCGTAGGTGACGACCTCGATGTCGTAGCGGCCCGAGACGCGCTCGGTCAGCTCGCGCGCGCCCGCCTGGTCGGCGGAGACGACGAGCGTGCCGCCCGGGCGGATCCGGCCGACGAAGGTGTCGAAGGACTCGTAGATCTCGTCCATCGACGCGTAGTTCGCGTGGTGGTCCAGCTCCACGTTGAGGATGATCGCGACCTCGGGCGCGTACTTGTGGAAGCTGCGGTCGCTCTCGTCCGCCTCCGCCACGAAGATCTCGCCCGCGCCGTGCCGGGCGTTGGAGCCCGGGGCGTCGAGGTCGCCGCCGATGGCGTACGACGGGTCGAGGCCGAGGGCGTCGAGGGAGACCGCGAGCATCGAGGTCGTCGTCGTCTTGCCGTGCGTGCCGGCGACGGCGATCGGGCGCAGGCCGTCCATCAGGCCGGCGAGCGCGTCGGAGCGGTGCACGACGGGGATGCCGCGCTCGGCGGCGGCCGCCAGCTCGGGGTTGTCGGCGCGGATGGCGCTGGAGACGACGACACAGGTGGCGTCCTGCGCGAGGTGGTCCGCCGCGTGCCCGATGTGCACGGTGGCGCCGAGGGCGCGCAGGGCCTCGGCGGTCGCGGACTCCTTGGCGTCGCTGCCCGCGACGCGCGCGCCGCGCTGCGCGAGGATCTTCGCGATGCCCGACATCCCGGCGCCGCCGATGCCGATGAAGTGCGGTCGGTCCATCGTCGTGGGGACGGCCGGTGCCATGTGCGGTGCTCCCTGAGGTGGTGGATAGCAGGATCTAACCAGGAACGATTCTTGCACCCGCCGCCGACAGCTCGTCCCACGGCCGCCCCATATCCGTCATACCGGGCGGATCAGGCCCTGGGCCAGGCCCGCCGCGATGGCCGCGGTGCGGCTGTCGACCCCGAGCTTGCCGTAGATGTGCACGAGGTGGGTCTTGACCGTGGCCTCGCTGATGAACAGCCGCCGGGAGATCTGCTTGTTGGCCAGGCCCTCGGCCAGGAGCCCGAGGATCTCGGCCTCCCGCGGCGAGAGGGCGGGCCGTCCTGCCCGGACGCGGCCGAGCAGGCGCGCGGCGACGGGCGGGGCCAGCACCGTCTCGCCGCGGGCGGCGGCGTGGACGGCGGCCGCCACGTCCTCGGGCGGCGCGTCCTTCAGGAGATAGCCGGTCGCCCCGGCCTCGACGGCGGCGAGGATGTCGGCGTCGGTGCTGTAGGTGGTCAGGATCAGCACGGCGGGCGGGTCGGGCAGGGCGGTGATGCGGCGGGTGGCCTCGACGCCGTGCATCCCGGCGCCCATCTGGAGGTCCATCAGGACCACGTCGGGCCGGGCCCCGCCGTCGAGGAGGCGCAGCGCCTCGGCACCGTCGGCCGCCTCGCCGACGGCGCTCACCTCGGGCAGTTCGTCGACCATGGCGCGCAGCCCGCGCCGGACGACGGGGTGGTCGTCGACCAGGAGTACGCGGATCACCGGGCGCCCGCCCGCACCGACGGGTCCGCAGCGGGACGGGGTGCCGGTACGGGTGCCGGTGCGGGCAGGGCCACGGCGACGGCGGTGCCCTCGCCCGGCGCGGACTCCACCGTGAGGGTGCCGCCGAGCTCGGCGATGCGCTCGCGCATGCCGTGCAGGCCGAAGGTCCTGCGCCCGTCGGCGGGCCCGTCGCCGGGGGTGAAGCCGACACCGTCGTCGTAGACGTCGAGGGTGACCTGGCCGTCGAGGTAGGCGAGGGTCACGGCGGCGCGGTCGGCGCGCGCGTGGCGGACCACGTTGGCCAGGGCCTCCTGGGTGAGGCGCAGCAGGGCCACCTCGCTCTCGACGGGCAGCGCGCAGGGCTCGCCGTCGAGGTGGAAGACGGCGGTGGGGAGGGTACGGGCGGTGACGCGGCGCAGGGCCTCGGGCAGCGGCGCGTCCTCCAGGGCGGGCGGGGTGAGGGCCTGGACGAAGCGCCGGGCCTCGGCGAGGTTGTCGGACGCCGTACGGCCGACCTCGCGCATCCGGGCGCGCCCGGCGTCGGGGGCGGCGGTCTCGGCGGCGCGGGCGAGCAGGACGATGCTGGACAGGCCCTGCGCGAGGGTGTCGTGGATCTCGCGGGCGAGCCGCTGCCGTTCGGCGAGCCGCCCGGCCTCCCGCTGGGCGGCGGCCAGCTCGTCCCTGGTGCGTACGAGGTCGTCGATCAGGCACTGCCGGCGGCGGGTCTCGCGGTAGAGCGCGGCGTAGCCGTAGGCGGTCAGGACGGCGACGGCGGCACCGGCGACCGGGCCGATCACCTTGGCGGCGGTGAGCCCGCCGGGCGCCGCCGCCTGGGCCGCCACGACCGCGCCGGTGGCAGCGGCGACGGCGGACAGGGACCAGCGCGCGGGCAGGGCGTGCAGGAAGTGGAAGAAGAGCGGGAAGGCGACGTAGCTGAAGCCGTGGTCCATGCACAGGAGCACGAGCCACAGCGCGGTGACGGCGGTGAGCCAGAGCCGTGCGCGCACGGTCCGGGCGGCGGCCGGCGCACCAGGGCGGCCGGCGGCCCCTGGCGCTCCGCCCGTCCCACGCATGACGGCGCCGCCGCTGTGCACCACGCCGACGGCGTACACGGCGGCCAGCGCGAGGCCGGGCACGAGCAGCGCCAAGGGCTTCGTCCCGGCGGCGACGGGCCCGAGGGCGACGGCGAGCAGCGCGTAGAAACCCCCGTGCAGCGCGATCCGCACGAGCCGGAGCGAAGGGGCGTCCGTGGCGACGCCGGAACCGTGGCCGGCCGGCACGCCCGTGTGCGGCGGGCCCGCGGGCGGGCGGGAGCCAGCCGCGTCCGTACGGATCCGGGTGCCGTCCCGCTCCTCCCGCGGGGTCCACGCGAGCCCGGTTCGCGCACGCGCGGGCGGCGTTCCAGGGTCGTCGGGGCGGCGGATTCGGCTCACCCCATCGAGCGTACGGCTCCGGTCGGGGGTCACGGTCCGCGGGCCGTCAACCGTTCGATTGATTTCCGGGTGCACCGGACGTACGGGCCGAAGACCGGTCGTCGCCCTGATGGCGGCGCGATCCGCGCGCGGGAAGGTGGGGAGCGTCCCGATCAGAGCCCCGGGAGGGTTCCGTTGTTCGTCGCGCTCCGTGACATCCGTTTCGCCCGAGGGCGGTTCGCCCTCATGGGTTCCGTCGTCGCGCTCATCACCACGCTGGTGGTCTTCCTCTACGGCCTGACCGACGGGCTGGCCCGCGAGGCCACGTCCGCCGTCGCGGGTCTGCCCGCCGACCGGATCGTCTTCGGCGCGCCGAAGGGCGCCGAGCCGGAGGTGTCGTTCTCCGGCAGCAGCGTCGACGACGGGCAGCTGGCCGCGTGGCGCACCGCGCCGGGGGTGACGTCCGCGGAGCCGTTCGGCGTCGCGATGACCCGGCTGACCACGGCCGGGAAGGCGACCTCGGTGAGCGCGTTCGGTGCCTCCGGGCGGCTGCTGCCGCCGCTGCTCTCCGGCACCGCCCCGGGGGACGGCGCGGTGGCCGTCGGTGAGCGGCTGGCGCGCGAGACCGGCGTCCGGGTGGGTGACCGCGTCACCCTCGGCGCCGGGGAGCTGACCGTCTCGGGCATCACCGCCGACCGGAGCCACGGGCACGCCCCGAGCGTGTGGACCACGCTCGGGGACTGGCGGCGGGCGAGCCACCAGCAGCAGCCGACCGCGCTGGCCGTGCGGGGGTCCGGCGGCCCGGACGGGCCCGCCGCCCGCACCACCGAGGCCGTGGGGAGGGACGCGGCACTGGAGGGCATCGACGGATACGCGGCGGAGCACGGCACGCTCCAGCTCCTCCAGGGCTTCCTGTTCGTGGTGAGCGCGCTGGTGGTGGGGGCCTTCTTCACCGTGTGGACGGTGCAGCGGCGCCCCGATGTGGCCGTGCTCAAGGCGGTGGGGGCGAGCAGCGGCTATCTGGTGCGGGACGCCCTCGGGCAGGCCGCCGTCGTGCTGCTCGCCGGGACGGCCCTGGGCGCGGCGGCGGGCGCGGGCGGCGGAGCGCTGGCCTCCGCCACGGTGCCGTTCGAGCTGAGCGCCGCCACGGTGGCCGTACCGGTGGGGGCGATGGTCCTGCTGGGGCTGGCCGGTTCCGCGCTCGCCGTCCGCCGCATCACCTCCGTCGATCCGCTGACCGCGCTGGGAGCGTCCCGATGAACCCCTCTTCCGTTCTGTCGATGGAAGCCGTGAAACTCACCTATCCGGATGGTGATCGCAGGCTGACGGCCCTGGACGACGTCTGTCTGGACGTGGGACCCGGCGAGCTGGTGGCGGTCGCCGGGCCGTCCGGCTCGGGGAAGTCGAGCCTGCTGGCGGTGGCGGCGACCCTGCTGCGCCCCGACGCGGGCCGGGTGGTCCTGGCCGGGCGGGACACGGCCGGGATGAGCGGGAGGGAGCGGACGGCGCTGCGGCGCGAGCGCATCGGCATCGTCTTCCAGCAGGCGAACCTGCTGCCGTCCCTGACGGCCGAGGAGCAGCTGCTGGCCGTCGCGCACCTGCGCGGCGGGAGCGTACGGGCGGCCCGGTCGCGCGCCGCGGAGCTGCTGGAGTCCGTCGGTCTCGACGCGGCGAAGCGGCGGCGCCGCCCGCACCAGCTGTCCGGGGGCGAGCGGCAGCGCGTGAACATCGCCCGCGCGCTGTCCGGCGGCCCGTCCGTCCTGCTGGTGGACGAGCCGACGTCGGCGCTGGATCACGAGCGGGGCGAGCGGGTCGTGGAGCTGCTGGGCGAGGTGACCCGCCGGCATCGCACGGCGACGGTCCTGGTGACCCACGACCGGGCCCTGCTCGGCCGTGCGGACCGGGTGCTGTCGATGGCCGACGGGCGGCTGCGCGAGGGGTGAGCGGGCCCGGGGTCAGGCCCCCTTTCCGGTGTCCTCGGTGGCCTCGGTGTCCTCGGTGCCTGCGGCGCCTGCGTCTTCGTCGTTGTGGGCGTAGAGCTTGAGCACGGGCACGCCGACCTTGTGGCGGGCGCGGGAGGCCCAGTCGCGGTGGAAGAACTCCTCGACGAGGTGCGGGGCCGTCAGCACGATCACCTCGTCGGCGTGCGTCTGGTCGACGACGGACCGCAGCAGGTCGAGCGGGTGCCCTTCGACGAGCTGGCCGACGGCCTCGCACCCGGCGCCGCGCAGCAACCGGAGCGAGTGTTCGAGAGCGAGCGCGGCGGGCCGCCGGGCCGCCTCCCCCTCGGGCTCGTCGGCCTCGTGGACCGCCTGCTCCAGCTCGCCGAGGGCCACGTCGTCGATGGCGCGGAGCAGCCGGTCCTCGGCGCCTCTGGGCTGCATCAGGACGACGAAGGACATCTGGTCGTCGTGAAGGGTGGTGACGAAGTCGACGTCCGCGGCGGACAGCGGCTGCTCGATCATCAATACGCTCGTGAACACGGTGGGAGCCCTTCTCCTTCGTGGGCCACCGGGCCCAACAGAAACCATCCTGCGCGTGCCCCCCTGGGCCCGCCTGTTCTGATCACGTTCCCCTGCGGGTGCGTCTGACTCAATACTGCCCACCGGGAGGTAACCGGAGTGGAAAATTCCGCCGATTGTCAGATCCTTCGGTACCTCGTGAAGAGAAAACCCGCCTCCTCTAGGACCGAAGCCAGGACGAATCGTTCCGGCACCGCCATCGGTGGCCCGTTCACAATGCGCGGCGAGGTGCCGGAAGCGATCAGCGGGGCCAGTGAGAGACACAGTTCGTCCAGTACCCCGGCGGACGCGAACTGACCCAGCAGCAGCGGGCCGCCCTCCGTCAGCAGCCGCGTCAGCCCCCGCGCGGCCAGCACCTCCGGCACCCGGGCCGGGTCCACCCGGCGCCCCACACCGGTCACGATCACCTCGGCGCCCGCCGCCCGCGCCGCCGCCACGCGGTCCGCGGGCGCCTCCTCGCCGGTCAGCACGAGGGTGGGCACCAGCGGCTCGGTGAACAACGGAAGCGAGAAGTCCAGGTCGAGCCCGGCGCTCACGATCGCGATCACCGGCGCGGGCCCCTGCCCGAGCGCCGCGCGCCGCGCCGCGAAGGCCTCCCGGGCCCGCGCGGGCCGGTAGCCCTCCTGCCGTACGGTCTCCGCGCCCACGACCACGGCGTCGGCGAGCCCGCGCAGCGTGCCGAAGATCCGCATGTCGGCGTCGGAGGACAGCGGCTGCGAGCGCCCCTCGTGGTGGGCCGCGCCGTCGAGGGACGAGACCATGTTGGCCCGCAGCCAGGCGCCGCCGCCGGGGACGTCGGGGTAGGCGTAGGCCTCGGCGAGTTCGTCCAGGTCCCAGGTGCGCTCCTCGGTCCCGGACCGCGAGGACTGCGGGGACTGCGGGGACAGGGCAGACGGGGCGGACGGGGAGGGGAACAGGCGTCGCATAGGCCGCAGTGTGACATGCCTCGCCTTTCCGGTGGCCGGTGCGGGGCGGACAGCGACTACGCTGGACGGTTGTGTCAGCCTCCACCGCATCCACTTCCGGCGCGGCAGCCCCGGCAGCCTCCTCAGCCCCGGCCCCGGCCGACGCCTCCGGCCCGATAGCCGGGCAGGGCGCCGGTTCGCCGATCGCCCTGACCTCGCGAGCCCCGCACGTACCGGCGGACCGCCTGGTCGCCGAGATGGTGCCGCCGCCGCGCTTCGACGCGGTGCGCTTCGACACCTACATCCCCGACGCCAAGCAGCCCAGCCAGGCCGAGGCCGTGCGCGTGCTCGACGCCTTCGCGGCCGGTCTCGGCGGCGCGAGCGCGACCGGCGGCGGCCGCAAGCGCTGGTTCCGGCGCGAGGCGAAGCCCGCCGCCGACGGACCGCGCGGCGTCTATCTCGACGGCGGCTACGGCGTCGGCAAGACCCACCTGCTGGCCTCCCTCTGGCACGCCACACCTGCCGCGCCGGAGCAGAAGGCGTTCGGCACCTTCGTGGAGCTGACCAACCTGGTCGGCGCGCTCGGCTTCCAGCAGACCGTGCAGACCCTCGGCGGGCACCGGCTGCTGTGCATCGACGAGTTCGAGCTGGACGACCCGGGCGACACGGTGCTCGTCTCCACCCTGCTGGGCAAGCTCGTGGACGCGGGCGTGGCGCTCGCCGCGACCTCCAACACGCTGCCGGGCAAGCTCGGCGAGGGCCGGTTCGCCGCCGCCGACTTCCTGCGCGAGATACAGGGCCTGTCCGCGCGTTTCCGGCCACTGCGCATCGACGGCGAGGACTACCGCCACCGGGGCCTGCCGCAGGCGCCCGCCCCGTACAGCGACGACGTCGTCACCCGTACGGCGTACGCGACGCCGGGCGCCTCGCTCGACGACTTCCCCTCGCTGCTCGACCACCTCTCCAAGGTCCACCCGAGCCGTTACGGCGCCATGTGCGACTCGGTCCGGGCGGTGTGCCTGACCGGCGTCGAGCCGGTGCCGGACCAGTCGACGGCCCTGCGGCTGGTGGTCCTCGCGGACCGGCTCTACGACCGCGAGATACCGGTGCTGGCCTCCGGGCGGCCGTTCGACGAGCTCTTCGGCGAGGACATGCTGAACGGCGGCTACCGCAAGAAGTACTTCCGCGCGATATCCCGGCTGACGGCCCTGGCCCGCGACGCGAAGTCGCTGGCGGAGAAGGAGCGCTGACCGGGGACCCGGAGTCCGGTCAGCCGGAGCAGGCCGTCCGCTGCGCCTCCTGCCACTCGCAGACGGGGCACAGCGTGATGCCGGGCCGGTCCGCCGGATGCTCGGTGGGTTTGCCGCAGTGCACGCAGTCGGCGAAGCCGTCGTGCCGCTCGTCCTGGTGTGCGCTCATGCCCCCATCGTCCCCCATGCCTCACGTCCGCCGGGAGCCGGGCGTACGGGGCCGCCGCCGCCTGCGGCAGGCCTTTCCCCCACCCCGCCCCTTCCCGAAACCGGGGGCAAGCCCCCAGACCCCCGCAACACGGCTTCGCCGCGTTGTCCTCAAACTCCCCCAGCTACCTCCCCCAGAGGTGCCCCCAACGGGCTGATTTCAGCCCGTCCGCCGGGAGCTCAGCGCGCACGCCACGGCGACGGCCGCGGCCGTGAGCACTGCGGCCCCGGCGAGGGGCAGCAGACCGACGTGCACCGTGCCGTCGCGGGAGCCGGCGACCAGCCCCGTCACGACGGCGTTGGCGGGCGACACCCCCGCGAAGAGCACCAGGAACGCGGCGAGCACGGTGGACGGCACGGCCCAGGCGGTGCTGCGCAGCAGGGGCCTGTTGCACAGGGCCCCGACGCCGGTGCCGAGGAGGGCGCACGCGACCGCGGCCACCGTCCCCTGCGCGGTCGCGGGCCCCAGCGGGACGCGCGCCTGGTGGTCGGAGCCGTGGGGGTCGCTGATCCCGGCGACGACCGCGGTGGCGGCGAGTGCGAGCACCGTGGAGGCGGTCAGCGCGGTGAGCACCGCGGCCAGGTGCACGCGCCACGGCCCGGCCGCTGCGGCCGCGCAGTCCCGGGCGGCCGCGGGCTCGTTGGTCACGCACACCCGCACCAGCCAGGCGGCCACCGGCAGCAGCGCGGCCGAGGCGTAGCCGAAGGAGTCCAGCACCGGCTGTCCGGCCTGCACGCCGACGGCCATGAAGGCGGCGTAGAGCAGCAGTGGCGGGAGCCAGCGGTGCGAGCGCAGCAGCAGGGCGGCCTGATAGCGGAGCAGTGCGGTCATCGGCCGGGCTCTCCTCGGTCGGTTCCGTACGGGTCCAGGGGGCGCTCGGGGTGCTCGGGCGTCACGGCGCGGATGTGCCAGGCGGGGCGGGCGTCGAGCAAGGCCCGCAGGAGGGCGTCGGAGTGGACGGCGGCGACGGTCAGCCGGAAGCCCGCGGGTACGCCGGGCGCCACGTCCGGCTCACCCGGCAGGGCCTCCGGGAGCGGCGCTCCGGGCGGGCCTTCCGCGTCGATGTGGACGCGGGGGCCGCTGTCGGCGCGCCGCCGTCCCTCGACGGTGACCAGGCGCGCCGACTCCACGCGGTGGACCGCGTCCGGCTTCCCCGCCAGGCGCCGCGGGTCGTGGTCGACGAAGACGACCGTGCCCCCGGCGGCGACGCGCTCGGCGACCGCGCCGTCGAGCACGATGCGGGAGGCGCGGTCGAGGCCGGTCCACGCCTCGTCGAGGACCAGGAGGCCGGGCGCGGCGAGGAGGCCCTGGGCGACGGCGACCTTCTGGCTGGTGCCCTTGGACAGTTCGGACAGCGGGGTCCGCGCGTGCTCCCCCGCCCCGAAGCGGTCCAGCCACACCCGGGCGCCGTACGCGGCGGCGGCACGGTCCAGGCCGTGGACGCGCCCGAGGTCGGTGAGATAGCCGAGGGCGGTGAACGGCAGGGCCGCCGGGAACCGTTCAGGGATGTACGCGGTGCGCGGGCGGCCCGTGATCCGGCCGGCCGAGGGGGCGTCGAGGCCGGCGAGCAGGCGCAGGAGCGTCGACTTGCCGCTGCCGTTGGCGCCTTCGACGCGCAGCAGCGCCCCCTGCGGCACGTCCAGGTCGACGTCGCGCAGCACCCACGGCCCACGCGGTCCGTAGCGGCGGCCGACCCCCCTGAGTCTCATGCGGTCACAGTAACGGGCCCTGCCATGCACCCATCAGGCTGCTGGCAGACTGTGCGGGTGACCAGTTCTGACACCGCTTCCGACACCGCGAACGACGTCTCCGGGGAACCCGGGGACGCGGCGCGGGAGTTCGTCCTGCCGCTCGTCGTACGGATCGAGAAGGACGCCCCGCCGGACCGTACGGACGCCCTGGAGACCGCGGCGCGGGCGGTGCTCACGCTGCTGTCGGACGAGCGGGCCCGGACGGTCGACGGGTCCGACGGGGAGTGGGCGCGGGCCGTGCGGGACTGGGAGGACTCCCGCATCCGCAAGGTGGTGCGGCGGGCGCGGGGCAAGGAGTGGCGCAAGGCGACGGCGCTGCCGGGCATCACCGTGACCGGTGAGCGCGCCGAGGTGCGCGTCTTCCCGCCCGTGCCGCTGGACGGCTGGCCCAAGGAGCTGGCGAAGCTCCAGGTGTCGGGCACCGAGCTGGACGAGCTCGAGCCCCCGGCCACGCCGGGACAGCAGGCTCCGGTGCTGTGGCTGAACCCCGGCCTGACGATGTCGGCGGGCAAGACGATGGCGCAGGTCGGGCACGGCGCGCAGCTCGCGTGGTGGAGGCTGTCCGACGAGGAGCGCGAGGTCTGGCGGAAGAGCGGCTTCCCCCTCGCCGTACGCACGGCCGGCGCGGAGCACTGGGCGGAACTGACGGCGAGCGGACTGCCGGTGGTCCACGACGCCGGGTACACCGAGATCGCCCCCGGGCCGACTGTCGCGGCCGAAGGAGGCGGGCACTACTGCCCGCTCCCGCCCCTGCGGTGACCGTGAGCGGTCGCGCCGGTCCCGGTCGGGTCCGGCGACGCGCGCACCGGCGGGACCACACGCGGGAGCTGTGGCAGGTCCGGACGACGGACTCGTCGGAGTACCGCGAGGCCGTTGACGGTCCCGGGGCGTCAGAGATCGCCCCCGGGCCGAAACCTTGTCGCCAGATCTCGTCGTCAGATCTCGTCGTCGGATCTCGTCGTCGGATCTCGTCGTCGGATCTCGCTGTCAGAGGAGGCGGCCGGTTCGGGTCAGCGCCGCGCGTGGGTGACGAGCCAGTCCCGGACCAGTTCGTCGTTGGGGGATTCGAGCAGGGCGAAGTGATCGACCGGCAACCGGTCCACGGCGTCGTCCGGCAGGATGTCCCGCCACTGGCCCACGGCGCGTCCGCCCGACCACGGTTCGCCGCCGTCGAGGGTGACGGTGACCGGTCCACGGCGGCCGTAGTCGATCTCGCCACCGGTGTCGCCCTGGAGCAGCCGCACCCGCAGCCCCTGGGGACGGCTCAGCGACAGGCCGTCGAGGATCCGCGCGTTCGACTCGTACACCGCCCAGGCGTCCTCGATCTCCTGCTGGTCGGCGTCCCGGGCCAGCGTCCCCGCGTCCTTGGCCGCCACCGTGACCGCGGCGAGGTCGAAGCCGCCGTGCTCGTCGGTGAACTGCCGCGCGGGAGTGGGGATCGACCACCCGACACGGACGAAGATGTCGAAGGCGTCGTGCACGCTCACGCGGTGTGCGCCGGGGTCCGGCGGGTCGATGAGCAGGGCACGCACCGCGTCGCCGCGGCGTTCGTGCAGCCGGCGGGCCACTTCGTAGCCGAACACGCCGCCCAGTGAGTACCCGGACACGCAGACGGTTCCGTACTGGTCCGCGCCCTGGGCCAGCAGGACCTCGGTCAGTCCGTCGGCGAGTGCCGCCATGCCCTTGCCGGACAGCTCGGGAGGGGTCTCGACGGCCCACACGGTGTCATCGGCGGGCAGCATCCTGGACAGCGCCGCGTACCGGGTGACCGCTCCGGACAGGGGCGGGAGGAAGACCCACAGCCTGCCCTTGCCTCCCTGACGCATCGTCACGAGAGTGGTGCCGGTGGTGTGGTGCGCGGTGGGTATGCCCGCGCGGCGATCGGTCAGAAGACGTGCCAGCGCGTCGAATCGGGGAGTCCGGTACAGCTCGGCCGCGCGCAGCCGCACCCCCAGCCGGCTGTGCACCTGCGTGATGAGTTCGATGGCCCTGATCGAGTTGCCGCCGACCGCGAAGAAACTCGCCGACTCGTCCTCGGGCGGGCTGCCCAGCACCCGTCGCCAGGCCAGCCGGAGCTGTGCGTTCACGTCGGCCGGATCGGCGTCCTGCTCGCCGTCCGCGCCCGGGAGGGCCTGGGCCCGGTCGAGCAGCGCGGCGCGGTCGACCTTGCCGCGTGACGTCAGCGGGAACTCGTCCAGCACGCTGACCCGCGAGGGCAGCATGTACTCGGGCAGAACGGAGGAGAGCCGCCGCACGATCGCCGCCTCGGCGTCCGCCTGCGGCGCGAGGCTCCGGTCGAGCCGGACGAACGCGGCGAGGAGCCGGCTGCCGGCGCCGTCGAAGGGGACGACCACCGCGTCGAGGACGAAGCCGACGTCCAGGAGCCGGGAGACGATCTCACCGAGTTCCACCCGGAACCCGCCGTGCACCTTGACCTGTGCGTCGAAGCGCCCGTGCAGGTCGTAGCCCCCGTCACTCCGTGCCGTGGCCACATCGCCGGTGCGGTACGACCACACCCCGTCGAGCATGCGGAACGCCGATGACGACGCCGCGCGACCCAGGTAGCCACGGCCGACCGCGACGCCCTGGACGACCAGCTCGGTCGCGTCGCCCGCGTCCTCCAGCGGCTCCAGACGGAAGCGGACACCGTCGATCGGGTCGCCGATCGCGATGGCGGCGCCGGGCGTCAGGTCCCGGTAGCAGACGACGACGGCCGTCTCGGTCGGTCCGTACCCGTTCACCACACGGGTGCCTTCGGGGGCGACCGTCGCCCACGCCGCCACCGCGGCCTGGGCCGGCGCCTCCCCGCCGGCCATCACGAGGCGCAGGTCCGGAGCGCGGTGACCGGCCGCCTCCGCCAGTTCGGCGCCGAATCCGTTGAACACGCCTGTCGGCAGGCTCAGCACGGTGACCCCGAGGCGGCGGCAGTGGTACAGGAAGTCCTCGGCTCCGCCGTACACGAACGTCTCGTCCCGGAAGGCGAGTTCACAGCCGACGAGCATCGACGTGCAGATCTGTTCGAGCGCCAGGTCGAACGCGATCGAGGAGAAGAACAGCCGGGTGTCGGACGAGGTCAGGCCGTACCACTCGACGGTGCGGCGCACGTGGTTCTCCAGCGCGTCCCGCTCGATGACGGCGCCCTTGGGAACGCCGGTCGATCCCGAGGTGTAGCCGACGTACGCGGCGGGCGAGGTCCGCCGCACCAGCCGCTCGTCCAGCCGGGGCCCCGGTCGCGGGCCACGCGTCACCCCGGACTCCGTGACCAGCGCGGCCGGGCGGCAGTCATCGATGATCAACTGCTTGCGGGAGACCGGCAGATCCGGCTCCAGCAGGGTGAAGGCCGCGCCGAGTCCGCTGACCGCGGCCATCGCGACCACGGTGTCGAAGCCGACGGGCAGGTCGATGACCACCACGGTCTCCGGAGCGACACCGAGTCCGGCCAGCCGGAAGGCCAAGTCCTCCGCGGAATCGGCGAGTTCGCGGAAGGTGAGCCGGTGGTCGCCGCGGGACAGCGCGGTCTCGTGGGGGCGTTCGTTCGCGTGCGCGGCGATCGCGGAGTACAGCAGGGCACCCTTGTCCGAGGTCATCAGGCGTTCATCTTTCGCGAGCCGGGAGTTGCGGAGGCGGTGGTCGTGGCGGGAGCGGGGGTGGGGACGGAGGCGGGCAGGATCACCAGGGCGGTGACCGCGGCGGCCGATGCCACCACCGCGCCGACGATCCAGGCCACGAGGAGGCCGGAACTCAGCCCGTCGGCGAACCAGTTCGGGGGCTGCCCCGCCCCGTGGGTGAACAAGGCATGGCCGTCGGCGACCGATCGGGCCGCCGCCGGAAGGCCGGGGACCGAGGCGGTCTTCGCTTCGTAACGGACCGAGAACACCAGGCCCATCACCGCGACTCCCCCGGCACCGAAGATCTGCTGGAACATGGCGTTCACGGAGGAACCCACGCCGGTGTCGGCCGGCCGGAGACTGGTGACGATCAGCGTCAGCGCCGGGCCGACGGACCACCCCATGCCGAGTCCGCAGCTCAACAGCCCCGCGGCGAGCAAGGGGTAGCTCAGATCCGCGGCGGCCGTCGCACAGAGCAGGCATCCCAGCGCGCCGAGGCCGAGCCCGCCGGTCACGGTCGCCTTGACCCCGACGCGCGCGGTGACCGCCATGCAGGACAGCGAGGCGGCCGTCAGCCCCACCGCGAGCGGGAGCAGGCCGGCACCGGCCGACAAGGGGCTCCAGCCCAGGCCGTACTGGGTGAACTGGCCGGCCAGGAACACCGTGCCGAAGAGCGCGAAGAAGAGTCCGGACATGGCCACGACGGCTCCGGTGAACTTCCGCTCGCGGAAGTAGCCGAGGTCGAACAGCGGCCGGTCCGTACGCCGTTCATGGGCCGTGTACCCGATCAGCGTCAGCAGGCCGGCGGCACCGAGGCCGAAGCGCAGCGGTCCGGGGATCCGGTCGTCGACGGCGAAGATGACCGCCGAGGCGAGCATCGCGACACCGGCCAGCAGGAGCACCGCTCCGACGGGGTCGGGGCGCCTGGCGGCGGGTGCCGGATCGCCGCGCCGGATCAGGGTGGCGGTACCGATCAGGGCGAGCACCCCCACCGGAACGTTGAGCATGAAGATCGATCCGTACGGGAAGCGGGTCAACAGCAGGCCGCCCAGCACCGGTCCGACGGCCACGCCGAGACCGACGACCGCCGGCCACAGCGCGAGTACGCGTCGCCTGGCGCTGTCGGTCAGCTCCTTGGCGAACAGTCCGAAGATGCTCGGCACGATGAACGCCGCCCCGACGCCCATCCCCGCGCGGGACAGGATCAGCGCGAGCACCGAGGGGACACACGCCCCCAGCAAAGAGGCGGCGGTGAACGCGGTGATCCCCACGGCGTAGGAACGGCGCGTACCCATGCGGTCGACGAGGCTGCCCGCGATGATCAACGACGAGGCGAACACCAGCATGTAGGCGTCGATCGCCAATTGGACGTCCGGGGTTCCCGCCCCCAATGACGCCGATATCCTGGGCACCGCGGTATTGATGATGGAATTGTCCGCGGAGACCATGAAAAGGCTCAGGTAGGCGGTGACCACGACACCGCAGGTGCGCGACATCGGTCTCGGTCGGCTCGTCGTCGGCGACATATACTTCTCGATCTTCTTTCGGGGACGCGGCACTCCGCCGGCCGGGCATCCGGTACGGAAAGGTTCGCTTTTCCGTACCGCAGCGGGAGGGAAATCGGAGATTATTTCCGGGTGGTGGCCTTGTGCGCCCCAAAACGCAGGCCATTGTGGGCCTGCTGGAATCGGACGCTAGCAGTCGGCCGCAAAGAAGATCAAGGGCGGGTGGTTCGGATCACATCTCCCCCGGCAAGTTTTTGACTCTGCCTCAAATGCATGGACAGCGGGAAAAGGGTGGGCTTGGCTCCCCGCCGAGGTGCGCGGCAATGATCGCGTCGCGCACCGGAACGAGCAACGCCCCCACTGCGGTGGGGGATTCCGCCAAAGGGACGCAAATGACTGCTGAAGCCACTGTCGGGACCAACTGGACCATCACCCCGGAGTTCGTTTTCACCGATGCGGAGCGCGCGGCCCTGGAGGCCGCGCTCGACGGCGTCACCGCGAACCCGTACCGCCTTCACGGGGCCCACCGCTTCCAGGTGGGCCGGCTCATCGCGAACGGCGCGGTCCCCGAGCGCTTCCGCGCCTACGTCGACTCGTTGGCGACCCGCGACCGTGCCGCCGAGCCCGTGGTCGTCGTGAAGAACGTCCCGCACGACCGCGATGTCCCGGTGTTCGACTTCGATCAGCCGGTGCGCTCCAAGTACGAGCTGAAGAAGACGTTCGTCGCCGAGGGGTTCCTCGCGCTGTTCGCCCAGCTGGCGAACACGCCGGCGATCGGGTACGTCAACGTCAACGACGGGGACGTCTTCCAGGACATCTACCGTTCCTAACCTCGCCGTTTCACTTGGGTGGGGCTGCCTTTGGGGCGGAAACGCGAAAGTGCCTTCCTGACCTGGGACGATGAACCTTGCTGAGGGGTTCTGTCGGTCCAGGTGGAGGGCACTTTCTACGTGCAGGCTATCGGGTTGCGTCCCAAGGTCCATGTCACCGCGGATGGTTCGGGGGTGGTCGGGCATACCGGGGCACGGTTGCTGGCGGATCTCGCTGATGCCACTGGGCTGACCGCTGCGTACTCCGCCGCTCTCAGGCCGCTTCGGCCGCGCGGGACCGGGCATGATCCGGGACGGGTCGCCACCGACCTGGTGGTGATGCTCGCCGACGGTGGTGAGGCGATCGCGGATCTGGCCGTGCTGCGGGACCAGGCAGGGGTGTTCGGCCCGGTCGCCTCCACACCCACGGCCTGGCGGTTGCTCGCCGACGTCGACGAGGCTGCGCTCGCTTCGCTGCGAGCGGCCCGCGCTTCAGCCCGGGAAGTCGCCTGGACGCAGGCCGCCGAGACCGGCGAGGGCATACCTGCTGCGCGGGCCGACGGACGAGAACTTCCCGGCCTGGTCCTGGACCTCGACGCCACGCTGGTCACCTGCCACTCGGAAAAGGAACAGGCCGCCCCGACCTACAAGGGCGGCTTCGGCTTCCATCCGCTGCTGTGCTTCCTCGCGAACACCGGCGAGGCCGTGTCGGGACGGCTGCGGCCCGGGAACGCCGGAGCCAACACTGCCGCCGATCACATCGCGGTGCTCGACCAGGCGCTCACGCAGATCCCCGATGCTCATCGGCACGGCACCGACATCCTCGTCCGCGCCGACAGTGCCGGATCCGCGAAAGCCTTCCTCGCCCACGTCCGCGACCTGCGAAAACGAGGAATCCGTACCTTCTTCTCGGTCGGATACGCGGTCACCGAGCCGGTCCGCCGAGCTGTCCGGGCCATGCCCGACCGCCTCTGGCATCCCGCCCTGGACCAGGACGGCACCCTGCGCGACGGCGCCGAGGTCACCGAGCTGACCGGCATGGCCGACCTGGACGGCTGTCCGGCCGGCACCCGCATCATCGTGCGCCGGGAGCGGCCGCACCCCGGAGCCCAGCTGTCCCTGTTCGACCAGGACGAGGGCCTGCGCCATCAGGTGTTCCTCACCGACACCCCATACTCCGGGGGCGGATCCGCACAGTTCCTGGAGGTCCGCCACCGCGGGCATGCCACCGTCGAAGACCACATCCGGTGCGGTAAGACCACCGGCTTCGGCCGCTTCCCCTCCCGCCACTTCGCCGTCAACGCCGTCTGGCTCGAACTCAGCCTCGCGGCGATCGACCTGCCGGCCTGGACACGCGTCCTGCTGCTGGACGGGGAACTGGCCACCGCCGAGCCGAAGAAGCTCCGCTACCGGCTGCCGCACGTCGCCGCCCGCCTCACCCGCGGCGGCCGACGCCCGCGCTTGCGGATATCGGCGACCTGGCCCTGGAGACACGAACTGGCCACGGCCTTCCATCGCCTCGCCGCACTGCCCCGTCCCGCCGGCTGACAGCAAACCCCTGACCGCCCACGACCCGAAAGACCTTGGAGAACCCGACCACCGCGCCGGGTCCCCACCATGTCCGAGCACCGAAATCGCGTCGGCCACCCGACGATTACCCCTCAACGGCGCCTCATCCCCCAACCGAAACGGCGAGGCTAACACTCACTCAATCAACTGTAGAGGCGAACAGTTGACACTCCCTTCGACGACCTGAGCACCATGGGCGGCGGGCGGGTTGAGCTCGGCGACGCCGACCTGCACCCGATCATCGGCGGCCGTGGCCCGGAGGACCTGCGGTTCTTCGAGAACCGGACGGTGGGCGTCAGCGACGCGGCCAAGGGCATCGTCCCCAAGGTCGCCGACACCCTGCACCAGCTCAAGGAGCGGGTCTTCATCGAGCCCGGAGACTTCGTGATCACGTACAACAACCACACGATCCACGCCAAGGAGGTAGTGAACGTCGGTGACCCCGAGGCGCTGCAGACCCGCTGGATCATCAAGACGGTGAACGTGGACGACATGGCGCCCCACCAGGAGCACCTGGTGCCTGGCACCGACCACTTGATCAACGGCTGACCCGGCCGCTCCGCCGACGAGGCCCCTGTGCCGTCTCGACGAGGCTCCAACAAGGCCGGCGCCCTCACACGGGTGGCGGGACTCTTCTCCCGCCGGGGATTCAACATCGATTCCTTGCCGGTGGGGCCGGCCGACGAGCCCGACACCTCCCGCATGACGATCGTCGTCGATGTGGCGGAGCGTCCCCTTGAGCAGATCGTCCAGCAACTCGAAAAGCTGGTGAACGTCATTTCGGTCCATGAACAGAGCGCGTAGTCCTTTCTCGCCCGAGCGAGAAAGGGAAAGACCACCGAAGGCCACGGAGATTCCGGCCCGGCCGGAGCACAACAGGCAGTCGGAATTGAGTGTTTCGGCGCGCGCTCTGTCCGGTTGCCGTTTCCTCGTCTCGCCACTGCTGGAGGTGCTGGCGGCGGCCGAAATCCTTCGGGCACAATTCCCGGCTCTGTTGAGCCCGCGCCGGCGCGGCCCGATATCCGCACAGCGCCACGCGCTCAGCCTTCCTCCGGCCGTGGTACGGCAGCGGATGCGTTCCGTGGCCGAGCAGTTGCTCTGCCACCGGGGCGGGACGACGAGTCGCCATGACCTCGACTTCACGGCCCTCGGGCCGCTCCAGGAGGCGGTGGGCGACTTCTTCCAGGACTGCCTCATCGGCGACTGGCCCCGGATCAGGACCGCTCTGGAGTCGGACGTCGCGCTCCGCGCGCACGACCTCGCCGCCTTCGGGGTGCGCCAGGTCGTGGACCGCCTGCCCGGTCTCACGGTCCGCGACGCCTGGGGCGAGCCGGGAACCGGGGAGTGTGGGCTGGTCCTGGTGCCCTCGGTCTTCCGGAAGACGGGTGTGCTGCTGGCGAACGAGGCCGGAACGGTGATCACCTACCCGGCGTCCGGGCACCGCACGCTGTGGGACGGGAGCGAGGCGGCCGCCCCCGGCCGGCTCGGCGCACTGCTCGGCCGGGGCCGTGCGGCGGCCCTCCTGAACATCGGCGACGGCTGCGGCACCGGCGACCTCGCGGACCGGCTCGGCGTCAGCCCGGGGACCGCGTCGGTGCACGTGACGGCTCTGCGCAACGGCGGTCTGGTCGCCACCCATCGTGTGGGCAAAGCGGTCAGACATGTCCTGACCCCCATAGGGTCGGCACTCGTCACGGCCCAGGTCGCCGCGGAGAAGCCGGTCCCACGGTGAGGGACGCCCCCCGGCCCTGCGGGGGCGCGGGAGCGACCTGTGATACTTACCGCCAGAACATCTGTTTACGGCGCCAGGGGGTAAGTACCTTGTCGAAAAGGACCTTGCGGGGCGGGGCGGCTCTGGTTACCGCGGGCGCTGTCGCCGCCCTCGCCATGGGGCTCGCGGGCTGCGACTCCAAGAGCGACGGCAAGAGCTCCCCCTCGTCCGCCTCCGCGCCCTCGAAGGACAAGGCGAAGAACGTCCCGGAGTCAGAGTCCGGGCCCAGCAGGAAGCCCGAGGAGAAGTGGGACGGCAAGGTCCACGTCCTCGGTGACGGCTCGACCTCCGACACCGGTCCGCAGCCGAACCAGCCGAAGGCGGAGAAGCTCAAGCCGGGCGAGAAGCCCCCGCAGTTCGTGGTCTTCTCCTGGGACGGCGCACTGGAGGGGGACGACCACCAGCTCTCCCACTTCCGCGAGGTCGCCAAGGAGAACAACGCCCACATGACGTTCTTCCTGAGCGGCATGTACCTCCTGCCGAAGTCGAAGGCCACGCTGTACAAGCCCCCGCAGCACAAGCCGGGCGAGGCGGCGATCGACTTCGCCACGGACCCGCACATCAAGGACACCGTCGAGCAGATACGCGGTGCCTGGCTGGACGGCAACGAGATAGGCACGCACTTCAACGGCCACTTCTGCGGTCCCAAGGGCGGCGGCGACTGGAGCCCGGCCGAGTGGAAGAGCGAGATCGAGCAGGCGTACTCCTTCGTGGAGAACTGGAAGACGAACACCGGCCTGACGGACCTCCCGCCGCTGCCCTTCGACTATAAGAAGGAGCTGGTGGGCGGCCGCGCCCCCTGCCTGGAGGGGCAGAAGACGCTCATACCGGCGGCGAAGGAGTTCGGCTGGCGGTACGACGCGAGCTCGCCCGGCGACTTCCAGATCTGGCCCTCCCAGATCCAGGGCATCTGGAACTTCCCCCTCCAGCTGCTGCCCTACCCGAAGAGCGAGAAGCAGGTCCTGTCGATGGACTTCAACTTCCTCTACAACCAGTCCGGTGACAACACCAAGGGCGATCCCGCGAAGTACGCGGAGTGGCGGAAGCTGACGCGCGACGGCTATCTGAACGGCTTCGAGCGGGTCTACAACGGCAGCCGGGCGCCGCTGTTCGTGGGCAACCACTTCGAGGACTGGAACGGCGGCATATACATGAAGTCCGTCGAGGACGTCGTGAAGTCGGTCTGCAAGCGGGACGGCGTCCGCTGCGTGTCGTTCAAGGAACTCGCCGACTGGCTGGACGCGCAGGACCCCAAGGTGCTGGCGAAGCTGCGCGGGCTGGACCCGGCGCAGGCCCCGGACTGGGCGACGTTCATCAAGTAGGCACGCCCCCTCGGCCGACCGCGGTGCGCCGGACCCGGAGGTCCGGCAACGTCCTAGTTTCGCGGGCTTAGTGGTCTGCGTCGTAAATCCTTCGGGGGTTGA